>JAFLSL010000022.1 GCA_022510985.1 Ruminococcus sp.
CGCAGATAAATATGATAAAATTATTTTTGGATTTCCTGTCTGGGCAAGCTGTCCAGCACCACCTATAAAAAGCTTTATTAAGGAAAATTTAGAAAGTATCAGCAAAAAAGAATTTTCGGTATTTACCTGTTATATGGGCGGCGGTGCCGAAAAAGCAATTGCTAAACTGAAAAACTATTTATTTATTTCTGAATTTAAAGCTGAGCTTATACTTATTGACCCTAAGGATAAACCTACGAAAGAAAATGACAGAAAAACCGAAGAATTCATTTCAAAGCTTATTAAATGATTTTTACACAAAAAAGCGACGTTACATTTTTGCAACGTCGCTTTTATTTATTTTATAAATCTTAGTACATTCCGCCCATATCGGGTTGAGCCATAGGAGCAGGGTTATCTTCCTTGATATCAGCTACTAACGATTCGGTTGTTAAAACCATAGCAGCTACGGAAGAAGCGTTCTGAATTGCTGAACGTGTTACCTTTGCGGGGTCTACAATTCCGGCCTCTACCATATCTGTGTACTCCTCACTGAGAGCGTTGTAACCGTAGCCAACCTTGCTCGCTTTCTTAACATTCTCAACAATTACAGATCCTTCTAAACCTGCGTTAGACGCAATCTGACGAAGCGGTGCTTCTAATGCACCTAAAACAATCTGTGCACCTGTTTTCTCGTCGCCGTCGAGAGTTTCGATATACTTCTCAACCTCGGGAATTGTATTCATAAGAGCGATACCGCCGCCTGCTACTATGCCTTCTTCAACAGCAGCCTTAGTAGCAGCAAGTGCGTCCTCGATTCTGAGTTTCTTTTCTTTCATTTCGATTTCAGTCGCAGCACCAACCTTGATAACAGCTACACCGCCTGCAAGCTTTGCAAGACGCTCCTGAAGCTTTTCGCGGTCAAAGTCAGATGTTGTTGTTTCAATCTGTGAGCGAATCTGACCTACTCTAGCCTTAATAGCATTCTGGTCGCCTGCACCGTCAACAATGATTGTATTCTCTTTATCAACCTTAACCTGACGAGCTGTGCCGAGCTGGTCGAGTGTTACATCCTTAAGCTCAAGTCCCAGCTCTGAGGTGATAACTGTACCACCTGTAAGAGTTGCGATGTCCTGAAGCATTTCCTTGCGTCTGTCGCCAAAACCAGGAGCCTTAACAGCAACACTGTTTAAAGTTCCGCGGAGCTTATTAAGTACGAGGTTAGTAAGAGCGTCGCCCTCAACGTCTTCTGCGATAATAAGTAGCTTTCTTCCGCTTTGAGCAACAGGCTCTAAAATCGGAAGGAGTTCCTGAATTGAGCTGATTTTTTTATCTGTAATAAGAATGAGCGGCTCTTCAAGTTCTGCTACCATTTTCTCGGTATCAGTTACCATATATGGTGCGATGTATCCGCGGTCGAACATCATACCCTCTACAACCTCGCTGTAGGTTTCGGCAGTTTTGCTCTCTTCCACGGTGATAACGCCGTCTGTGCTAACCTTTTCCATAGCCTCGGCAATAAGGTTACCGATAAACTCATCAGCGGAAGAAACTGTTGCAACACGTGCAATATCCTTTGTACCGCTTACCTGCTGGCTGTTATCCTTAAGAGCCTTAACTGCTACGTCAACAGCATTTGCAATTCCCTTCTTAAGAACCATAGGATTAGCTCCCGCGGTAACATTCTTCATACCCTCTGTAATTAATGCCTGAGCGAGCAGAGTTGCAGTTGTTGTGCCGTCACCGGCTACATCGTTGGTTTTAATAGAAACCTCTTTTACAAGCTGAGCACCCATATTCTCAAAAGGATCGTCAAGCTCGATTTCCTTAGCGATTGTAACGCCGTCGTTTGTGATAAGCGGAGCTCCGAATTTTTTATCCAGAACAACGTTTCTGCCCTTGGGGCCTAATGTAATTTTTACTGTATCGGCGAGCTGGTCAATACCGCTTTTAAGAGCCTTACGAGCGTCCTCGCCGTATGCGATTTGTTTAGCCATAATAATTACCTCCGAAATTTATAATAAAATTATTCTACAGTTGCGAGAATATCGGACTGGCGAACAATTGTGAATTCCTCGCCGTCAAGCTTAACCTCGGTTCCTGCATACTTAGACGCGATAACCTTGTCGCCTACTTTTACATACATTTCTACTTTTTCACCGTCAACTACACCGCCGGGACCTACAGCTACAACTGTAGCAAACTGCGGTTTTTCCTGTGCGGAAGATGTAAGGATAAGTCCGCCTACGGTTTTCTCCTCTGCGTCCTCAACCTTGAGAACAACTCTGTCGAGTAAAGGTTTTACTGTCATATATAATTCCTCCTTAAAATTAACTATATCATAATATTAGCACTCTACTTTCTTGAGTGCTAATTATATTATAGCCAATATTTGTAAAAAATCAAGTGCAATTTGACTTTTTTTGACTTATAAAAATAAAAATTTGTTTATATAAATATATATACTAATTTTAACTATGCAAAAGCACCAAAAATAATGGAGGAATTTGTATAGCTAAAAATTTCAGATAATGTTGCAATAAATAGATATTTATTATAAAATAAAGAGTGGTTTTGAAATATTATACAAAATTAGATATTAAGTATTTTTTCGGCGTTTTTGTGGAGAATTAACTCTTTTTCCTCACTGGAAATATCAAGCGAATTCATTAAGCTTACATTCGATTTGAGGTCGCTCCACGGAAAATCGCTCGCATAAAGAATTTTATCAGCACCATGGGTTTTGATTATTCTTTCTACCTGTTCTTTCTCTGCCATACTTAGAATAACTGCCAAATCAAAATAGACAGGCTGTCCAACGAGATACTTTTCGACATCGTCGTACATATCAATTCCGCCGAGGTGAGCGAAAATAATTCTCGGTTCAATATTTTTATTGTCGCCGTAAATGCGGTCAATAAGCTTTCTTGACCGCTTTGGAGTACAATGCACATCGTCAGAATAAGAAACATCAACACCTGCGTGGATTGTTACATATAAATCGAGTTCAACAGCTGTTTTTATCAACTCATAGAATTTTTCGTCATCGATATACATTTCCTGATAATCGGGATGAAGCTTAATTCCGCGAAAGCCTGATGACTTTATGAACCTTAGTTTTTCTCTTATGTTTTCACATTCGGGATGAATTCCGCCGAATGAAAATATATTTTTCATTTTATTTAATTCAAGGGCAAATCGGTTAACTGAATCAAATTGAGAAGGCTTTGTGCAAATCGGAAGGACAACTGCCTTGTCGGTTTTGGACGTTTTCATAGCATCGGTAAGACTTTTCAGGGTTCCGTTTCCGTATGATTTAATATCTCCTGTTTCCATTAAACTTAAAATTGTTCTTTCGGCAATTTTATCAGGAAAAACGTGGGTATGAAAGTCAATAATCATTTAAACAACCTCGTGATTTTTTCGTTCTTTATTACGATAAACATTATATATCCTTATAATTAAATATGCAATATAATTTTTAATACAACAAAACCTTGGGGGTTAATTAATTATGTCAACAAAAAACAAGAAGCTGATGATTGGAAACGAAGCTGTTTCACGCGGCCTTTACGAAGGCGGCGTTAATGTTGTCTCCAGTTATCCCGGAACTCCTTCAACAGAAATTACGGAGTTTATTTCAAAATATGACGACGTTTACAGTGAATGGGCACCTAACGAAAAGGTAGCTATGGAAGTGGCTTTCGGTGCATCGCTTGCCGGAAAACGCAGTTGTTGCTGTATGAAACACGTTGGTCTTAATGTTGCGGCTGACCCGCTTTTCACGCTTTCTTATACAGGCGTTACGGGCGGAATGGTTGTTTGTGTTGCAGATGACCCGGCAATGCACTCAAGTCAAAATGAGCAAGATTCCCGACACTATGCTATTGCATCTAAGGTTCCTATGCTTGAACCTGCGGATTCGCAGGAAGCTTATTTATTCGCTAAAAGTGCATTTGGGCTTTCCGAGAAATACGACACTCCCATCCTTTTGAGAATGTGTACGCGTATGGCCCATTCACAAAGCATTGTTGAAATCGGAGAAAGAGAAGATTTCAAGGGTTATGAATATGAGAAAAAGCCATGGAAATACATTATGACACCGGGTAACGCGATTAAACGTCATCCGTACGTTGAAGAGCGTACCGAAAAGCTCGCACAGCTTGCAGAAAACTGTGAATACAATCGTGTTGAAATGGCTGATACAAAACTTGGAATTATTACGGCGGGTACCTGCTATCAATATATTAAAGAAGTTTTCGGCGACAGCGTAAGTATTCTTAAAATCGGTATGATTAACCCTCTGCCGACAAAATTGATTAAAGATTTTGCAGATAAAGTTGACAGACTGGTTGTTGTTGAGGAGCTTGACCCGATTATTGAAAGTCACTGCAACAATATCGGAGTTCAGGTTGAGGGAAAAAGTCTATTCTCAAATGTCGGTGAATTCAGCCAACAGACAATCAGAAAAGTTTTACTAAACGAAAATAATGATTTTGTAAAATCTGATACAGAGATACCCGTAAGACCTCCTGTTATGTGCTCAGGCTGTCCGCACAGAGGAATATATTACACTCTTGCTAAAAATAAGATTACCGTTTTGGGAGATATAGGCTGTTACACATTAGGCTCCGCTCCCCCGCTCAACGCACTTGATTCAACACTTTGTATGGGTGCATCGGTAAGCGGACTTCACGGATTTAACAAGGCAGCGGAAAACGAGGACAAAACTGTCTGCGTTATCGGAGACTCAACCTTTATGCACAGCGGTGTTACGGGACTTATAAACATAGCTTATAATATGTCGAACTCGACTGTAATTGTGCTTGATAACTCAATTACGGGTATGACAGGTCATCAGCAAAACCCGACAACAGGCTACAACATAAAGGGCGATCCCGCAGGTAAAATTGACCTTGAGGCTTTGTGCCATTCAATCGGCATTAACCGGGTTAGAGTGGTTGATCCGTATAATTTAGAGGAATGCGAAAAGACTGTTAAAGAGGAGCTTGCAGCTGACGAGCCTTCGGTTATTATTTCGAGAAGGCCTTGTGTGCTTTTAAAATACGTAAAGCACGAAAAGCCATTATTTGTAAACGAAGATAAATGCAAGGGCTGTAAAAGATGCTTAAAGCTCGGTTGTCCGTCTATAAGCTTTAAAGATAAAAAAGCTGTTATTGACGCGACACAATGCGTTGGATGTAACGTCTGCTCACAGCTATGTCCGTTCGGTGCAATTGAAAGAGAGGTGCAGGAATAATGGCAGTTAGTTTGATGATAGTCGGCGTTGGCGGTCAGGGAAGCCTGCTCGCAAGTACGCTTTTGGGTAATATTTTAACCGCTGAAGGTTATGACGTTAAGGTTTCCGAGGTTCACGGAATGAGCCAACGAGGCGGCAGCGTTGTTACATATGTTAAATATGACAAAGATAAGGTATACTCTCCGATTGTTACCGAGGGCGAAGCGGATTATATTATTTCCTTTGAAAAGCTCGAGGCAGCAAGATATGTTTCTTTCCTAAAAAAAGACGGCAAGATTATTGTAAACACACAGCAGATTGATCCGATGCCCGTAATTATCGGAGCAGCTGAATATCCGAATGGAATTTTGGACGAGCTTAAAAATAAGGATGTTTTTATTGACGAGATTGACGCACTTACGCTTGCGGAAAAGGCAGGTTCTTCAAGGGCGGTTAACATTGTGCTTATGGGAAGACTTGCGAAATATCTCGGAATAAACTACAACGAGTGGATAAATACAATTGAAACTACTGTTAAGCCAAAATTTGTCGAGCTTAACAAAAAAGCGTTTGAGCTGGGGTATAAATACGAAAAATAAAAGCTAAAAAGCATAAATCACCATAGAGAAATTTATTCTCTATGGTGATTATTATTTTACGATAACATTATCGTCGCCGAGCTGATATTTAAGCTCTTTAATCATTACATCATTAAGGCTTACCCACATATTCTCCGGGGCGATAAAGCTTTTTCCGCTTTCGGTTAAACAGAATACAACAGGCGTTCTGCCGCCGAAAATGTCAATTACCCGAAACGCTTTTTTGTAAAGCTCGCTATCGAGATTATCTATGCGTAAATAGAGTTTTTTGGGGGTATTTTTCGAGGCTTGTTTTTTTGTTTCAGATTGAGGTTTCGGGATGCTGTTTTTATCGACCGCCCTTATCTCATTACAGATTATTTTCGGTTCTTCATCCTCTTTAAGACTTACTGTACCGAAAATCTCAACAACATTGCCCTGAGAGATAAGTCCGCCGCATTTCGAGAAAACATCGGGAAACACGATAGCCTCTGCAGAACCGAAACGATCCTCAACAGTAACAAAAGCCATCATACGGTTGCTTTTAGTAATCTGATTTTTAAGCTTTGAAACGATACAGACAACTCGAACGGAGCTGTTGTCTTTATAAATTTTATTCTCCTGATTAACAATATCGCCGATTTTATCACATTTTACGGCATTTATAAAATCCTCGTACTCGTCTATCGGATGACCGCTCAGATACATTCCGGCAACCTCGTTTTCCATAAACAAAAGTTCATCCTTAGAAAACTCGGGAACATTAGGAATTTCCGGCTCAGCGGAAAATTCAGCACTCTCTCCACCCATATCGAAAAACGACATTTGACCGCGGATATTTTTCTTTGTTTCGTGCTCAATTCCCGAGATTACCGCCTTGCTCATTGTAAGCATCTGTCGGCGGTTAAGCCCAAGGGTATCAAGTGCACCGCATTTTATTAGGCTTTCAACAGCACGGATATTCATAGATTTTCCGTAAACACGCTTACAGAAATCATAAAAGCTCTTATACTTTCCAAGTCTTCTCTGTTCGATTATCGAGTCGATAAACTGCTTTCCGAGATTTTTTATAGCAAGCAAACCATAGCGGATATTGTGCTGTGAAACAGTAAAGCCGTATGAGCTGGAATTTACATCCGGCGGTAAAACCTGAATTCCGAGGCGGTGACATTCAGCGATATAGACAGCAAGCTTGTTCTGATTATCCAAAACACTTGAGAGAAGGGACGCCATATACTGCCTTGGATAGTGGCATTTCAGCCACGCGGTCTGAAAGCTTACTTTCGCGTAGGCGGTGGCGTGAGATTTATTGAACGCATAGGACGCAAAGCTTTCCATTTCATCGTAAATAGAGGTTGCAGTTTTTCGGTCTATTCCTCTACGCAAACAGCCTTCAACGACAACGTTTCCGCTTTCATCCAAAAGTCCTTCGATAAAGATTTTTCGCTCACGCTCCATAACATCGTGCTTTTTCTTACTCATTGCACGACGGACAATATCAGCACGTCCGAGCGAGTAGCCGCCCAATTTGCGAAGAATCTGCATTACCTGCTCCTGATAGACGATACAGCCGTATGTAACGTCCAAAATATCTTCAAGCATCGGGTGCTTGTAACGAATATGAGATGAATTATGGCGGCAATCAATATAGGTCGGAATACTGTCCATCGGACCGGGACGATAGAGAGAAATTACAGCGATTAAATCCTCAAAGCAATCAGGTTTAAGCTGAGTCAAGACATTTCTCATACCCTGCGATTCAAACTGAAACACGCCTTCGCTGTCACCTGAGGACATCATTTTATAAACTGCGGAATCATCAACGCTTATATTATCAAGACTGAAATCCGGCTCGGACTGCTTAATCATTCTGACTGTGTCGTCAATAACGGTCAGGTTGCGAAGTCCGAGGAAGTCCATCTTAAGAAGTCCGAGTTCCTCAAGCGTTGTCATTGTAAACTGAGTTACAACGTTTCCGTCATTACTCGAGAGCGGAACATAGTCGGAAACAGGGTTTTCAGTAATAACAACGCCTGCGGCGTGCATTGTAGCGTGACGCGGCATTCCTTCGAGTTTTAAGGCTATATCAATTATATTTTTGGTCTGGGGATCGGTATCGTAGAGATTTTTTAGTTCGGACGAAAGCTTTAAAGCTTTTTCGATCGTCATATTCAGCTCAAAAGGCACTAGCTTTGCAATTCGGTCTACGGCACTGTACGGAACGGCTAAAGCTCTGCCGACATCACGGATTGAACCTCTCGCAGCCATAGTACCGAAGGCGATAATCTGGGCAACATGGTCACTTCCGTACTTTTTGATAACATAATCTATTACTTCTTCACGGCGATTTTTGCAGAAATCTATATCGAAATCAGGCATACTGACACGCTCAGGGTTTAGAAAACGCTCAAAAAGAAGATTATATTTTATCGGGTCAACGTCGGTAATTCCGATACAATACGCACAAAGTGAGCCTGCACCCGAACCACGTCCTGGACCTACGGGAATATCGGAACGTTTTGCAAACTGAACAAAGTCATTAACTATCAAATAATAATCAACAAAACCCATTCGATTTATGGTTGAAAGTTCATATTCAAGGCGGTCGGTTAAGCTTTTATCGGGACTTTCGCCGTAGTGCTTATAAAGTCCCTTGTAACACTCATTTTTAAAATATTCAAAGTGGTCAACGCCTTCAGGCAAATCAAAATGAGGGAGCTTTCTTACGCCGAACTCAAATTCAACATTACATCTATCGGCGATTTTTTGGGTATTATCAAACGCCTGTGGAATCTCCTTAAAGAGAGAACGCATTTCTTCTTCGGATTTTAAGTAGAATTCGTCCGTCTTAAATTCCATTCTGTCTTCGTCATTTATCGTTTTGTTGGTTTGGATACAGAGAAGAATGCTGTGAGTTTTTGCGTCGGATTTATTTATATAGTGAGAATCGTTTGTAACAACAAGTTCGGCACCTATTTCCTCGGAAATCTTTATTAAGTCGGGATTAGTCCTAAGCTGTTCTTCGATGCCGTGGTTTTGAAGCTCTATAAAGAAATTATCCTTGCCGAAAATATTCTGATAATAAAGTGCCTTTTCTTTTGCACCGTTATAGTCGTCCTTAAGAAGTTTTTGCGGAATTTCTCCTGCAAGGCAGGCAGAAAGACAGATTAAGCCTTCGTGATATTTTTCAAGAAGTTCATCATCAATTCTCGGTTTATTGTAAAAACCTTCGGTAAAGCCGTAGGATACAAGCTTTATAAGGTTTTGGTAACCGATATTATTCTCACAAAGCAACACCATATGGTAATACTCTTTATCATAAGCGGCAACTTTATCGTGTCTTGTGCGAGGTGCAACATAGACCTCGCAGCCGATAATCGGCTTTATTCCCTCGTTTTTGCACGCACGATAGAAATCCACGGCACCATACATAACGCCATGGTCAGTAATTGCGAGAGCAGTCTGCCCCATTTCCTTTGCCTTTTTCGGAAGTTCTTTTATCCGACAGGCTCCGTCGAGCAGGCTGTATTCGCTATGAACGTGCAAATGAACGAATGACATATCAGTTCTCCAAAACTTTAGTATTTATATTTCCGTCTTTTAATGTAAGTTTAATTATATCATCAGCTTTTAATTCTTTTGCAGAATTAATTATCTTTCCGTCTTTTTCAGCTATACTGTATCCACGCTGAAGAACGGATATCGGATTTAATGCCTCTAACTTTGCACCTAAGGAATTTATTGTTTTCGATTTTTCTATAAAGGAATTATTTGTGCAAAATTCGGCTATTCTTGAAAGATTTTCAAGATTTTTTTCAATTTCGAGAAGCTTTTTCTCGGGCGAATTATTTAAAATAGAAGTTCTTCTTTCTAAAAGAAGGGTCTTTGCTTTTGAAATTTTATTATCTAAGATTGAAGAGATATACTGCTGTTGCGAGTTGTAATAAGACAAC
>JAFLSL010000220.1 GCA_022510985.1 Ruminococcus sp.
TTAATATCGTTGCGTTCACAAAGGATTTTAACGAGCGCACAAAGAATGACGCAGGTCTTATTATTCCTGTAGTTATCACAGTTTACGCAGACCGTTCTTTCACATTTATCACAAAGACTCCGCCTGCTGCTGTTCTTATTAAGAAGGCATGCGGAATTGACAGCGGTTCAGGCGTACCTAACAAACAGAAGGTAGCAAAGATTACCCGTGAACAGGTTCAGAAAATTGCTGAAACAAAGATGCCCGACCTCAATGCCGGCAGCATTGAAACTGCTATGAGTATGATCGCCGGTACAGCAAGAAGTATGGGTATCGAAGTAGTTGACTAATTTTTGAAATCCGGGTGGGAGGAATATCCGTTTGACCACCTAATTATGGAGGAATACTGATGAAACACGGTAAAAAATATGTCGAGAATGCTAAGCTTATCGACAGAACTAAATTATATGACGTTGACGAGGCTATCGCTACAGTTGTAAAAACTGCCACCGCTAAGTTCGATGAAACCGTAGAGCTTCACGTTCGTCTCGGTGTTGACGGCCGTCACGCTGACCAGCAGGTTAGAGGTGCTCTCGTACTTCCTAACGGAACAGGTAAGAGCGTAAAGGTACTCGCAATCTGCAAAGGCCCTAACGAAGATCTTGCTAAAGAGGCAGGTGCTGACTACGTTGGTGCAGAGGATATGACTCAGAAGATTCAGACAGAAAACTGGATGGACTTCGACGTTCTTGTAACAACTCCCGATTGTATGGGACTTGTAGGTCGTCTCGGTAAAATCCTCGGACCTCGTGGCTTAATGCCTAACCCGAAAGCAGGTACAGTAACTCCTGATATCGCTCGTGCGATTAAGGAAGCGAAAGCCGGTAAAATTGAGTACCGTCTTGACAAGACTAATATCATCCATTGCCCGATCGGTAAGGCAAGCTTTGGCGAAAAGAAGCTTCAGGAGAACCTCGATGCTCTTATGGACGCTATTATCAAGGCTAAGCCTGCTGCAGCAAAGGGTCAGTATATCAAGTCCTGTGCGGTAACTTCTACAATGGGTCCGTCCGTTCGTATCAGTCCGGCAAAGTTCAGTGTTTAATCGCTGAGTAAAATTTAATAAATTACACTTCGGTGTAATATATATCGCTGTTCTAAAGACAGCAGGTACAGCGAAAAGTACTTAAGCTTTTCAAGTGTAAAACTTATATAGGTTGCCTGCCGAGGAAGATGCAAAGAATTGTATTTTTGTCTCCTCGCGTCTTTGCGAGGAGATTTATTTTTAGATTGGCGAAATTATTAAACTTATGGAGGTGAAAATTTTGCCAAGTAAAAGTGCTTTAGAGGCAAAACAGGCAATTGTTGCCGAGTTAGCTGAAAGACTTAAGAACTCTGTAATGGGTGTTGTAGTTAGCTACAAGGGTATCAACGTTGAAGAGGATACAAAGCTCCGTAAGGAACTTCGTGAAAACGACGTAAAATACACAGTTGTTAAGAACACACTCTTAAAGCGTGCTAACAGCGAGGTTGGACTTTCCGATATGGATACCGTACTCGAAGGTACAACAGCTCTCGCAACAAGCGATGAAGACTACGCAGCTGCTGCTCGTATTCTTGCTAACTTCGCTAAGGATCACGATTTCTTCGAGATTAAGTCAGGTTATATGGACGGCAAGGTAGTTGATTTAGATACAATCAACTCTCTCGCTAAATTGCCGACAAGAGATGTACTTCTCGCAAACGTTCTCGGTGCATTCCAGGCTCCTATTTCTGCATTTGCTCGTGTAATTCAGGCAATTGTTGATGAGGGTGGAGTAGAGAACTGCAAGCCTGCTGAGAAGGAAGAAGAAACTGCTGAGGCTCCCGCTGAGGAAGCTAAGGCTGAAGAGGCTCCCACAGAGGAGACTAAAGCTGAAGAGGCTCCCGCAGAGGAAGCTAAAACTGAAGAAGCTGAATAAGCTTCATTAATTTGAATTTTAACTATTACTAAAATGGAGGTAAATTAAAATGGCATCTGAAAAGATTACTGCTATTATTGAAGAATTAAAAGGCCTTACAGTTCTCGAGCTTTCTGATCTCGTACACGCTGTAGAGGATGAATTTGGTGTTTCTGCTGCTGCAGCTGTTGCAGTTGCAGGTCCTGTAGCTGACGGCGGTGCTGCTGCAGCTGAGAAGTCTGAGTTTGATGTAGAGCTCAAGAACGCCGGTGCAAAGAAGATCAACGTTATCAAGGTTGTTCGTGAGATCACAGGTCTCGGACTTAAAGAGGCTAAGGAATTAGTTGACGGTGCTCCTAAGGTTATCAAGGAAGCTGTAGCTAAGGACGAGGCTGAAGAGATTAAGACCAAGCTCGAAGAGGCTGGTGCTGAAGTAGAGCTTAAATAATTAATATTTAAGTTTTATACCTAAATTTAAACGAGAAGGTTTTATTAATCTTCTCGTTTTTATTTTCCACATCAGTCCGTATATTCCCTTTATATCCTTGATATCTCTCTAACATTTATATCTCTATTAAGCTTTGGATAAAAAGGATAGGTTTTGCTATAGTTTGTTATTAAATACAAGCGTTTCTGCTAAAGAAATTGTTAATTCTTAACTATTAATTCTTAATTAGAATAATCTTTGGTTATTTCAACCAAAGATTATTCTTTTTGTTTGTGCAAAAAAACAATTTTTTAAAAATATGCCCAAAATTCTTTAAACGACTTGAAAATTTTAGTCGCTTTGTTGTATAATGGTACGGTAAATAAATGTGGGTTAATATGAAGTTTTAACCTTTGTGGAGCTTATCCTAAAGCAGACGAAACGGCTTAACTGTTTCGTGGTAAATGCTTTA
>JAFLSL010000221.1 GCA_022510985.1 Ruminococcus sp.
ATTTTACAGAGGAAACGATAGGCAATATTAAAACAAACATCCCTATCGGTATTTACGGTGATATAACTGAAAAAATAAACAAAAATATAAAATATGAAATTAGTGAAAATTCTGAAGTAAAAACAGGAAAAGCAAAGCTAATAACAACTGTATCGGGTACTGAACCTAAGGAATATGATATTGAGATAACTTATATATGTACCCACAATAAAAACACAAACAGAAATTTCGTTTTAAAAATAACAGATAAACGTCTTTTAAAGAAAACGGGCGGCATTGTTCAAGGTATGAGCGGTAGCCCGATAATACAAAACGGAAAATTTGCAGGAGCTTTAACGCACGTTTTCCTGGATGATTGCAAAAGAGGCTACGGAATATTCGCTGAAAATATGATACAAAACTAAAGCCTGCCTTCGGGCAGGTTACATAATATGTCGATATATTGTGTCGTTTTATAAGCTTATATACAATATGTTGTAAATTTTTTTAGAAAATTTTAAGCTCAAAATAAAATTTTTAAGAAATTTAAAAAAAGTTTTTTGGAAAGTATTGCCAATTTTGCCACTTTATGGTAGTATTAATTCGTAAAATAAATCTTACGGAGGTTACAAAAATGAACGACAGTATAAAACTGCTTATAACAGAAGACAAGTCATCACTTTCAGAGGACGATTTACTTATTTTTCAGAATCACGGTATCTCCCCTACATTCTGTTCAAAAGATGGCGAAGAGCTATTATTAAAGGTTATTAATGAAACGCCCGACGCTGTTGTTATGGATTTATTTATGACAAGGCTTGACGCACTGGGAGTTATGAGAGAAATCAAGAAGAAAGATATTGATGAACCGCTCTTAATAGTTACAGCATCGTTTAGCAGCTCGGCTTTAGAAAGAGAGATAATGAATGGCGGAGCGAGTTATTACGCTTTAAAGCCTTATAATCTTGATGCTATTTGTGAAGATATCGTAACATTGCTTAGTAAAGGGAAAACTTCTCAACCGTCCGGAAGGTATTTTGATGCGTTTGGTATTGAAATTAAAGTGACAGAAATTCTTCATGAAATAGGTGTTCCGGCACACATAAAAGGCTATAACTATTTAAGAGATTCAATTATTATGTCAATAGAAAAGCCCGAGATTATTAACGCCGTTACAAAACAACTTTATCCGGGAGTTGCAAAGAAATACGAGACAACGTCCTCCAGAGTAGAGCGAGCCATTCGTCACGCGATTGAAGTTGCTTGGGACAGAGGCGATGTCGATGTGCTTAACTCATACTTTGGATACACTATACATAACGGAAGAGGAAAGCCGACAAACAGCGAGTTTATCGCTATGATTGCCGATAAACTTAGATTACAAATAAGAAATGCAAGCTAAAAAAACGGTCTGTTTAAACAGACCGTTTTCTCTTATTGTTTTTTCCATTTTATATCTTCCTTGTTTATGCCGTACTGATCATAAATCTCTTTATAAAAAGAAAATGCCTCGTCTTCTTTTGAATCGATAGTAATAAATTGATGACCATTTACAACCCCGGTTACCGCGTCAATTTTGGCAATAGAATAAAGTGCAAGATAAGGATATTTTGCACGATAAACTCCTTTTTCATCTTTCCACACGTAACCTTTTTGAATAGCAAGCGACGATATTTGATTTATATCAAAAGACTTGGGGATTTTTTCGATATAATTTTTATAGCTGTTTTTAAAAAACACAAGGTAAGTTGGATTTTCAAAGTTATTAATTTTTAAATACTTTTTATCTGATACAAGTTTAATAAATATTTCTGCTGTTTCTGTATTAGATAATGTTTTTGAAGAAAATCCGTAAGTGTTAAATTTTGATGTTTTAAACCCGCTTTTAGCTTGATTAATCAGATGTTTATCAGAGAAATTTTCATTTACTTTTTTACTTTCAGTAACTTGTGCCACAGTAAACGGTTGAAGTGTATTCTGTTCTTCAGGTTTGCTATTTACAAGATTATAAGTAAAAATACCGCCTGAGCCTACAATAGCTGTTGCACAAGCAATAGCAACAACTTTAAATGCAATACTCGTTGAGCTTACTGCTGTAGTCTTTGCAACAGTAATAAAACCGCCTTTTGTTGAAAATGTTTTAAGTGCAAAAACTGATTTCGGTGCTAAGGAGCATTTGTATTTTTCAGCCTCATTTATAAGAGTATAAGCGATATATGAAGCAGGCGTTAATGCTAAAAGATTTTCTTTACCGATTTTTTCAAATTCGTGTTTAATCGCCTTTCGTGCAGTATACAGACGACTTTTTACTGTTCCCTCTTTAACTTCCAGAACATCTGATATTTCCTTAATGCTTAGCTGTTGATAATAGTAAAGAAGCACACACTCTTTCTGAATATTCGGAAGGTCATTAACAACACTTCTGATTACAGAGCATATTTCGTCCGTTTCAACAGATTTTTCGGGTATCGACTGTATATCTGTATCCACGATGTCTTCCGTTAATTCCTCGTCAACTCGGGTTTTTATAAAAATATCCTTGCAATAATTAGCGGTAACAATTTTGAGCCAACCTAAAAATGCTTTCGGGTTTTCTACAGAAGAAAGTTTATTTAGAATTGTTATATAGATATCCTGAACCGCATCATTTGTTTTTTCCTCGTCTTTAAGCAGACTTAGACAATAATAGTAAACATATGAGCCTGTCTCGTTGATAATATACTCAAGAGCTTTTTTATCGCCGTTTTGAGCTTTTATTACGTTTTTAGTCAGTTTTTTGTTATTAATTTTTGGTGTTGGTGTTT
>JAFLSL010000222.1 GCA_022510985.1 Ruminococcus sp.
AGTTTCAAGGATTTTTGAATTTCCACGTCAGACAAAAAACGTCCCTCTCTTAAAATTCATGTCCCCCATACGTTTCTTCCTATATCTCGCTTTGGATACAAGGGAAAAATTCCGCGATAGACTTTTCCACGTCAGACGAAAACATCCCGCTCTTAAAATTCATATCCCCCATACGTTTCTTCCTATATTTTGCTTTGGATACAAGGGAAAAGTTCCGCGATAGACTTTTATACGTCAGACATTTACGTAGAAAATAAAATATTAATTCTTTTTTTACGACAAAAACAGCCCTCCGAATTCGGAGAGCTGTTTTTGTTAGTCTTATATATTACTTAAAATATTTTACGCCGCTTTCAAAAATTTTCTGATCCTTTTCAAACGGTACATTCGCGTAGAGGTTTTCGCCCTTACGCTCGGAGTGACCCATTTTGCCGAGAATTCGTCCGTCGGGGCTTGTGATACCCTCAATCGCACACACCGAGCCGTTTACGTTGTACGCGATATCGTCGCTCGGGTTGCCGTTTAGGTCAACGTACTGGGTAGCAATCTGACCGTTTTCGATTAAGCGTTTAACGGTTTCTTCGTCAGCCATAAATCTGCCCTCGCCGTGAGATACGGGAACTGCAAAAACATCGCCGGCGTTCACTCCCGAGAACCACGGAGATTTAACCGAGGTCACACGGGTATAAGCCATATGGGAGATATGACGTCCGACAGTATTAAACGTAAGCGTCGGGTCGGTCGGCTTAATATCACGGATTTCGCCGTAAGGCACAAGACCAAGCTTAATGAGTGCCTGGAAACCGTTACAGATACCGAGCATAAGACCGTCACGCTTATTCAAAAGCTCGTCAACCGCCTCTTTAATTCTCGGATTTCTGAACGTTGTCGCGATAAATTTACCCGAGCCGTCCGGCTCGTCACCGCCCGAGAAGCCGCCGGGGAACATAATCATCTGACTATTCTTTATAATCTCTTCCATCTTGGCAATTGTGTCCTCGATATCGGATGGCTTTAGGTTTTTAACTATAAGAAGCTCTGCCTGTGCACCCGCTTTTTCAAACGCTCTTGCGGTATCAACCTCGCAGTTTGTACCGGGGAACACGGGGATAAACACCTTCGGCTTAGCGGTTTTAATCAAAGGCGAGTTATTATTTCTTTCTGTATAGAGCTTTGCAGTTTGCTCCATTTTCGGGCATTGTGCCTGCGTTGGGAACACTTTTTCAAGAGGAGCAGTCCACTCACTAATGATTTCGTCGATTTTAACTTTTGCCCCACCTGTTTCGATTTCTTCATTTTCAGTAACCTCACCGAGCAGATAGCTTACAACATTACTGTCAAGCTCTGCACCGTCTTTAAGCTCAAGCACAAGTGAGCCTGAAAGCGGAGCAAAAAGCTCGTCAAAAGTAAGCTCTTTTTCAAAATTAAATCCGAATTTGTTTCCGAGACAAGCCTTGCAAACCGATGCCGCTGCACCGCCTTCCTTAACAACGGAAGCGGAGAGAACCTTGCCCTCGTCCATAAGTGCGTAAACCGCGTTATACATATCCTTCAGCTCGTCCCATTTCGGCATAAGAGTTTTCTTATCCTCGGGAACGGGAACGTAAATTACCTTTGAGCCTGCTTTCTTAAACTCGGCAGAAATTGTCTTGCTCGCCTTAGTCATAGCAACTGCAAAGGAAACGAGTGTGGGCGGAACGTCGATTGTTTCAAATGTACCGCTCATCGAGTCCTTACCGCCGATTGACGGAATTCCCAGCTGCAACTGAGCCTCCATTGCTCCGAGCAGAGCCGCCGCAGGCTTGCCCCAACGCTCGGGCTTGTCCATTAATCTCTCAAAATATTCCTGGAAGGTAAGTCTTGCTTTAAGCGGATATGCACCGATTGCAAGCAGCTTTGAGAGCGACTCAACAACCGCGTACGCAGAACCGTGGAACGGGCTCCAGCGTGAAACGCCCGGAATAAATCCGTAGCTCATTGCGGTAGCGTCATCGGTTTCGCCCTTAATAAGCGGAATTTTCGCCGCCATAGCCTCCTGAGGAGTGAGCTGAGTTTTGCCGCCGAACGGCATAATTACAGTGCCTGCACCGATACTCGCGTCAAAACGCTCGGAAAGTCCGATTTGCGAGCAAACCTCTAAACGTGCCATATTCTTCTTAATCGCCTCGGCTGTGTCAAGTCCCTTGAGCTTTTCGGGACAGCTTGTGCGATAGCAGTTGTTCTCATCGGGTGCTGTAATATACGCGTCTGAGGTCTGGGTTACGCCGTTTGTATTTAAAAATTCTCTTGAAATATCAACGATAGTGTCGCCACGCCAATTCATAGTAAGACGCGGATTTTCGGTTACAACCGCAACGGCTGTAGCCTCTAGGTTCTCGGTTTCGGAAAGGGCGATAAACTTTTCAACGTCACCCTTATCGAGTACAACCGCCATACGCTCCTGACTTTCGGAGATAGCAAGCTCCGTTCCGTCAAGTCCCTCGTATTTTTTAGTAACCTTGTCGAGGTTAACGGTAAGTCCGTCGGCAAGCTCGCCGATAGCAACACAAACACCGCCCGCACCGAAGTCGTTACAACGCTTAATCATCTTAGCAACCTCGGGATTGCGGAAAAGTCGCTGGATTTTTCTTTCTGTCGGAGGGTTACCCTTCTGAACCTCTGCTCCGCAGGTTTCGATTGAACTCATAGTATGAGCCTTTGAGGAGCCTGTTGCACCGCCGCAACCGTCACGTCCCGTGCGTCCGCCGAGAAGCACGATGATATCGCCC
>JAFLSL010000223.1 GCA_022510985.1 Ruminococcus sp.
TTTCTAGCTCTTTTTCAACTTTATCTCTTAATTCCCTTGTTTTTCTGACAAGGTCAAGAAACTGTCTCATAAGTTCATCGCGTTTATCTTTTAGCATTTTATGTCCGCGAACTGCAGTTGTAAGCTGTTTCTTTAGTTTGGTTAACTGCATTCGCGTTGGATTAACATTCATTACTGCCATAATAGCACCTTCAATGTTTATTGTTTACCGTAAAACTCGTCAAGCATATCGTCCTTAATACGTTTTAGCTCACTTCTCGGCAAAATCTCGAGTAATTTCCAACCGATATCAAGTGTTTCTTCAATTGAACGGTTAGCGTCGTAACCCTGAGATACATACTTTTTCTCGAACGCCTCGGCAAATTCAGCATATTTCTTATCCATTTCTGTAAGAGCAGCCTCACCGAGAATTACCATAAGCTCTCTTGCATCCTTACCTCTTGCGTAAGCAGCAAAAAGCTGGTTCATTGTAGCAGCGTGGTCTTTACGGGTTCGGTCAGGTCCTATACCTTTATCCTTAAGACGTGAAAGAGAAGGTAAAACGTCAATTGGCGGAGTAACGCCTTTTCTGTAAAGCTCACGTGAAAGAATAATCTGACCCTCTGTAATATAACCAGTAAGGTCGGGGATTGGGTGAGTTTTATCATCCTCAGGCATTGTAAGAATAGGAATAAGCGTAATTGAGCCGTCTTTTCCACGAAGACGTCCTGCACGCTCATATAATGTTGCAAGGTCAGTGTACATATATCCCGGATATCCTCTACGTCCGGGAACCTCTTTACGTGCTGCAGAAACCTCACGCAAAGCGTCTGCGTAGTTTGTAATGTCGGTCATAATAACGAGAACGTGCATACCTAAATCAAAAGCAAGATATTCAGCTGCAGTAAGTGCCATTCTCGGAGTTGCAATACGCTCAATTGCAGGGTCGTTTGCGAGGTTAACAAACATTACAGTTCTGTCAATAGCACCTGTTTCTTTAAAAGATTCTATGAAGTAGTTTGATTCCTCAAAGGTAATACCCATAGCCGCGAATACAACCGCAAACTGCTCGTCCTTTCCGCGTACCGCTGCTTGACGAGCAATCTGTGCAGCAAGCTGAGCATGGGGAAGACCTGACGCTGAGAAAATCGGTAATTTTTGACCGCGAACGAGGGTGTTAAGTCCGTCAATTGCAGATACACCTGTTTGAATAAATTCCTGCGGATAGTTTCTTGCCGCCGGATTCATCGGGGTTCCGTTTATATCAAGTCTTTTCTCAGGGATAAGTGCAGGACCGTCGTCAATAGGGTTTCCAAGTCCGTCAAAAACTCTTGAAAGCATATCAGGAGATACGGGAAGTTGCATTGAACGTCCTAAAAATCTTACCTTAGAATCAGCAAGGTTAATACCTGATGCTGAATCAAAAAGCTGAACGAGGGCATTATTTCCGTCAACCTCAAGCACCTTACATCTTCTTGTTTCGCCGCTCGGAAGCTCAATTTCTCCAAGCTCATCGTATTTGATGTTCTCGACATCACTAACCATCATAAGAGGACCTGCTACCTCTTGTATTGTACGGTATTCCTTAGGCATCAGTCATCACTCCTTTTCAGAACATCTTGAATTTCACTGTCGAGTTGAGATGTTATTGACTCAAACTCAATATCTATCTTATCTTCTTCCATATATTTGTATCGTCCGATTCTTTCACGAACGGGAAGATTTACGAGAAGTTCAATGTCAGCACCCTTGTTTAGTGCATCAAGAGCTTTGTCGTAGTAACTTAATATACATCTCATCATAAGAACCTGTTTTTTAAGCGAGGTATATGTATCCGTTGCGTCAAAAGCGTTCTGATGCAGATAGTCCTCACGAATAGAACGAGCAGACTCAAGCTTTAATCTATCAGGTGCAGAAAGTGCATCCATACCGACGAGGTTTACAATTTCCTCTAATTCAGCCTCATCCTGAAGTAAAGCAAGCATTCTTCCTCTAAGCTCCATAAAGTCAGGAGCAGCATTTTCCGCATACCATTTCTCAAGCTGGTCTGTATATAATGAATAACTTGTCAGCCAGTTAATAGCAGGGAAGTGACGTTTATATGCGAGGTTAGCATCAAGTCCCCAGAAAACCTTAACAATTCTTAGAGTTGCCTGAGATACGGGTTCTGAGATATCACCGCCCGGAGGTGAAACAGCTCCGATTACCGAAAGTGCACCCTCGGTATCTTCCGTTCCGTTTACAATTACACGTCCTGCTCTTTCATAAAACTGTGCAAGACGGCTTCCTAAATAAGCAGGATAACCTTCCTCGCCTGGCATTTCCTCAAGTCTACCGGACATTTCTCTGAGTGCCTCAGCCCAACGTGATGTTGAGTCAGCCATCAAAGCTACGGTATATCCCATATCTCTGAAATATTCAGCAATTGTAATGCCGGTGTAA
Organism: Ruminococcus sp.; assembly: GCA_022510985.1. Classification (GTDB taxonomy): domain Bacteria; phylum Bacillota; class Clostridia; order Oscillospirales; family Acutalibacteraceae; genus Ruminococcoides. The sequence continues at coordinate 2,422 of JAFLSL010000223.1, forward strand.
ATTGATGCCTCTCGAGCCGCAACAGGCATATCGGAAGTGTTAGCAATTAACACCGTACGCTCCATAAGAGAGTTGCCTGTCCTCGGGTCTTTTAGCTCAGGGAATTCGTTAAGAACGTCAGTCATTTCGTTTCCGCGTTCACCGCAGCCTATATAAACGATAATATCCGCTGCCGCCCATTTTGCAAGCTGATGCTGAACTACGGTTTTACCTGAGCCGAAAGGTCCCGGAACAGCCGCTACACCACCCTTTGCAAGCGGGAAGAGTGTATCAATCGGACGTTGTCCTGTTGTTAAAAGAATATCGGGAGATAATTTCTTTTTGTAAGGTCTGCCATTTCTAACA
>JAFLSL010000224.1 GCA_022510985.1 Ruminococcus sp.
GCAACCGGGCAATGGTCGCTGTGAGCAGTTATTTCAAATTTATCGGGTACTTCAACAATTTTGTCGGTGTGGCTCATCCACACAACGCTGTCGGGAATGTCGCTGAACAAAACGCTGTTCTTTTTATCAACAGTCATTTCAATTTTTCCGTACTCACGGGTGTCAGAGGTTTCAACTTTACCGCCACGCATCCAGCAGATAAGCTGACAGCCGTAGCATATGCCGAGCACGGGAATACCGAGATTTAAAATTTCCTTGTCATAGTGAGGCGAACTCATATCAAAAACGGAATTAGGACCGCCTGTAAAAATGATGCCTTTATAATTTTCAGCCTTAATTTCATCTAAGCTTACTGTATATGGCTTAATTTCCGCATAAACATTATGGTCACGCACTCTGCGGGCGATAAGCTGGTTATACTGACCGCCGAAATCAAGAACGAGAATTTTCTCTTTAACTTTGCTCATAACATTCCTTCCCTTCTCTTTTTAATAAAACACAGCCTTATCCAAGCTGATAAGGCGTGTTAAAAATTATCTGTAAATTATATCATCACGTGAAGGACCATTTGAAACGATACCGATATGTACGCCGATTTCTTTTTCGGCAAACTCAATATACTCACGGCACTCCTTCGGTAAATCCTCATATTTTTTGATGCCCGTAACATCGCACTTCCAACCCTTTAAGGTTTTAAGCACGGGCTTACATCTTTTGAGCTTTGTTGTACTCGGGAAATAATCAATAACCTTTCCGTCAAGCTCATATCCCACGCACACGGGAATTTCATCGAGGTATCCGAGAGCATCAATAACTGTGAATGCTACTGTTGTAGCACCCTGAACCTGACAGCCGTAACGGCTTGCTACAAGGTCAAGCCAACCCATTCTTCTCGGACGTCCTGTTGTTGCACCGTATTCACCGCCGTCGCCGCCGAAGTTTCTGAGCTTATCAGCTTCTTCACCGAAAATCTCGGATACAAATTCACCTGCACCAACTGCACTTGAATAAGCCTTTACAACGGTTATAACCTCTTTAATCTCGTATGGAGGAATACCTGCACCAACTGCACCGTAGCCCGCAATAGTATTCGACGAGGTTACCATAGGATAGATACCGAAGTCGGTGTCCTTAAGAGAGCCGAGCTGACCTTCAAGAAGAATGTTTTTTCCGTCAGCGATAGCTTTGCGTACAAACCGGAAGGAATCGCCTACATACGGAGCAAGAAGCTCCTTATACTCCATAAGCTTATCAAAAACTTCCTCAACGGTGATTTCTTCTTTATTATAAAGATTTCTTAATGTTGCGTTTTTAATCTCGACAGCATGAGCGATTTTCTCTTTGAGGCTGTCTACGTCATCGTAAAGCTCGTTAATCTGAAAGCCGATCTTGCTGTATTTATCTGAATAAAACGGAGCGATACCGCTTTTTGTGGAGCCGAAGGAATTCTTTCCGAGACGCTCCTCCTCGTAGCAGTCAAATGCTACGTGATAAGGCATAACAATCTGTGCTCTGTCGGAAATAAGAACATTTGGCTTTGGAACACCGCGTTCTTCAAGTTCTTTCATTTCCTTGACAAAATTCTCTACGCTGAATGCTACACCGTTACCGATAATATTGGTAATATTTTGGTGGAAAACTCCTGAGGGGAGCTGATGAAGTGCAAATTTTCCGTAGTTGTTGATAATAGTATGACCTGCGTTTGCTCCTCCCTGGAAACGGATTACAACATCGCTGTCATTCGCAAGCACGTCGGTTATTTTACCCTTGCCTTCGTCGCCCCAGTTAGCACCTACTATAGCTTTAACCATAATGTTACTCCTTATTTTATACGTTAATTTCAGGTTTTTCGGACTCGATATCGTTATACTTTTCGAGTACGGGAGCCACTTCTTCTTTTAAGAAGTCTTCGGTCTGCTCCTTAGATCTTCCTGTGTATTTTTCAGGCTGAAGAATATTTTCTAAATCCTCGAGGGTTACACCGAAAGCGTCATCGCCCGCGATACGCTCGAGAAGGTCATTCTCTCCGCCTTCTTCTTTAATAACCTTAGATGCCGCCATAGAATGCTGTCTGATTTTCTCGTGGAGAACCTGACGGTCTGCACCGCGGTATTTAACAGCGTCCATCATAATGTTTTCGGTAGCCATAAACGGAAGCTCTTTCCTGAGCCTGTTTTCGATTACCTTAGGATAAACAACCAATCCGTCGGCAACATTAGCGTAAAGATTAAGAATTCCGTCAATAGCAAGGAATGCCTCGGGAACGCTCAGACGCTTATTCGCACTGTCATCAAGAGTACGCTCAAACCACTGAGTTGCTGATGTAAAGTATCCGTTTAAGACGTCTACCATAACGTAACGTGAGAGTGAGCCTATTCTTTCGCTTCTCATCGGATTACGCTTATATGCCATTGCGGAAGAACCAATCTGATTTTTCTCAAACGGCTCTTCAACTTCTTTAAGATGCTGTAAAAGTCTTATATCGTTAGAGAATTTTGAAGCCGACTGAGCAATTCCGGCAAGTACATTTAAGAATTGGGAATCGACCTTTCTGGAATATGTCTGTCCCGAAACTGCGAAACAGCCCTTATAACCCATTTTCTCAGCAATCTTCTTATCAAGAGCTTTACATTTTTCGTGGTCGCCTTCAAAAAGCTCTAAGAAGCTTGCCTGTGTACCTGTTGTTCCCTTTGAGCCGAGCAATTTTGCTTTTGAGAGCTGATACTCAACGTCCTCTAAATCAAGGAGAAGATCC
>JAFLSL010000225.1 GCA_022510985.1 Ruminococcus sp.
TAGCCTTTTTAACTGTAACAGCCTTAACAGTTACCTTGCCCTTTTTAAGCTTTTTCGCTTTAACTGTTTTTGTTTTTGCGGTAACCCTCATCGGATTAGCCTGTTTAACAGTTGGTTTCTTAACAGTTTCCTTCGGCTCTGTAGGCTCGGTTTTTTCTGTTGCGGACGTTGTCGGCTCTTCAATGTCAGGAGGTGTCGGATAAGTGCATCCGGTTGTAGGCTCTTTTTCCTCTGTAGACGTTAAGACAATATGCCAATATCCTTTACCGCTGAACTCGCTGTCATTCAAAAGCGTTATAAGCTCATCAGCCGTGCCGAGCAAAGAGTTTTTGTACGCATCAGCTAAATCAAGGATTTTATTTTCCTTGTTAACCACATACAATCCTTTTGTGCTGTCATTGTCAGCATAGAAATAGGCACCACATCCTCGCACGAAGATGTTATATTCACCTAATTTGATATGTTGCTCGCTGTTTACAATAAATTGAGAACTTTCGTTGTAAGCATACGGATTTGTAATGCCTTCATAACAAATTCTATAATCGCCTAAATCAGCTACCTGAAAATCGACTAAATCAAATATATAAAAATATCTCTTGTACTCATCGTCTGAAACTATCAGCTTAACAAATTCGCTCAAATCCTCATCAGAGATATATGAATTATCATAGGCGTCCACAAGCCTTAAAACCTCTTTATCCTTTACCAGATATAAACCAAGCATCTGTTCATCGCTTGCCATTTGCTTATTCAGCTTAAAGGCATAGTTTCCGATTTTTGCCCAAGGCTCCCACGGCTTGGTTAATTCATAACCGCCGTAGCAAACCTCAAAGCCGTTATATTCACCGAAGCTTTTGAAGATAAAGTTATCTATCTGACCGCATTGACTGTCGATATAATTTTTAAAAAGTTCCTTTGTGGTTAAGTCGTCGATGCTTTTTGCTCCAAAAAATTCGGCAAGCTCATCATATGTCGTAATGTTCAATTTTACCGCGTCACTGATTTTGTAAACGGTACCGTTAGAATACACACAAAAACCTGCATCGATATCGTTTTCACTATAAAAACAATTGTTAATAAAAATATATCCGCCAAGCTCAAATGACTTTGAATACGGAATGGCTTTATTGATAGTAAAGAATATCATTTCGTCCTTTTCTCTGTAAACATTTATATGAGCAGAGCCGGGTTCAATATGGTTAATATCGAGAGTCATTCCGATTTTCTGTCCGTAGTCGTACACCGCTTTAGTAAATTCGGGCGAATACTTATCATTTTCAGCTTCTTTGTTTTCCGTAGTAGGTACTATATCGTCACTATTACGGGTTGTAATAACTTCAATAATCTCATCCTCTAAGCTTTCGGCATTTACACTCATAACGAATGTCGCCATAAGTAACGATATGATTAAGATAAAACAAAATAATTTCTTCATTGTTTTTCCTCCTAAAAAGCCTCTTTAATAACTACAACCTTTAAGGTTCAAAATTTGTGACAGGGTTTAAATGTTTTTGAAATTAAATAGGGAAATCTCCCCGAATTTTTCGGGGAGATTCTTATGTTACTTATAATTCTTAATTACTCTGCCTTAGGCTCCGTTTTTTTAGCAGGTGCCTTTTTAGCGGCTGTCTTTTTAGCCGGTGCTTTCTTTGCGGGAGTTTTTTTAGCAGGCTCTGCTTTTTTCTCAGCCTTTTTCGCAGTATCTGTCTTTGCTGGAGCGTCAGCCTTTTTTACGGTATCGCTCTTTTTAGCAGCCTTAGCTATTTTTTTAGCGGCAGGCTTTTTAACGGCTGTTTTCTTAACAGTCTTTTTCTTAGCCTCACCCTCGGGCTTAGGCATAGTATGGTTATATTCAAACGCAATCATTGAAAGCGGTGGAACGGTAACCTCGATACTCTGGTTCTTGTAGTTCCACGGAACTCTCTCCGCCTTTTTATCGGTCTGAGTAAAGTTACCTGTGCCGCCGAACTCTGCGTCGTCACTGTTGAATACAGCCTTGTAGTTTCCGAGGTTCGGAACACCTACGCGGTAATTTTCACGCGGAACAGGTGTAAAGTTGCAGATAACAAGCACGGAGTTTTTGCCGTTCTTTGTCTTGCGGACAAGGCTTACAACGGAACTCTGTGCGTCATCGCAGCTCATCCACTCGAAACCTGACGGGTCGAAGTCAAGTTCATACATAGCACTGTGCGAGGTGTAGAAATGCTGGAGGGCACGGAAGTATTTCTGCATATCCGCGTTGTTCTGATTGTCATCAATTAAGAACCACTGCAAACCAACCTCTGCGTTCCATTCGTCATACTGAGCAAAATCCTGTCCCATAAAGAGGAGCTTTTTACCCGGATGAGCATACATAAAGCCGTAGGCCGTACGCAGGTTTGCAAATTTCTGCCAATCGTCGCCCGGCATTTTATTAATCATCGAGCACTTTCCGTAAACAACCTCGTCGTGGGAAAGAACCTGAATGAATTTTTCTGTGTAAGCGTAAATCATCGAGAATGTGAGCTTGCCGTGCTCATACTGACGGTAAACGGGATCCTTCGAGATATACTCGAGGAAGTCGTTCATCCAGCCCATATTCCATTTAAGTGCAAAGCCGAGGCCGTCCTGATTTACGTTCTTTGTAACGCCTGCCCACGCTGTACTCTCCTCAGCAATTACGAGAGTGCCGGGAGCATACTGCTCAACCATAGAATTGAGGTGCTTAAAGAACTCAACCGCGTCGAGGTT
>JAFLSL010000226.1 GCA_022510985.1 Ruminococcus sp.
TACTGTCGATACTATCTTCCACACAACGATTTTTAACTGTTCCCCAAAATGTGCGACCTTTATACGTTACATACGTCAGTGTATATATATCGTCAGCAAGATTTTGAGTGTATATTTCTTCGTCGTATTCCGTCATTAAATAGTTGTCTGTACTTCCGTCATTAAAAGTCAGTTGTTGAGGAGTAAAATCTGTATATAGCTTTCCTTTGACGATAACCTCAGACATCGAGGGAGTTTCGGTATCTTCTTTGTGCATTGGTAAAACATAAATACCGTAGTTGTCATACTTGGTATAATCAATTACTTTACTTGTATTTGGATTGAGTAAAGCAAAACTCAACTTCAATCCCCACGGCTCGGAATATTTAAAAGCAGTAAAGTATCTTATCGGGTTCGTATATCCCCATACTGCGTATATAGTTTTGTCGTGTTCGGGCATTGTGAAGTCCTGCATATCCTGATAGTCAGGTATTGTTGATGAAGGGTCGTCAGCCCAACCTAGAAATACTTTAGAGCCGTTTGTAAACGGATTTTCGGTCAAAGGCTCTGTCTTGTTTGCGTGTCTAGGCTCTGAGGTGCTATGACCTGTTCCGTTATTTGCGTCATACGTTAGCACTACGCCGTTTATTGTCTTTGGGTATGTTACGATATCATAATTCCATTTTGTGCCGTCTGAGGCTGTCATAGGCACAGAAATGAGGTAATCAGCAACTCTTTCTATAACACTTTTAGGTTCGTCTATTTCTTGCACGAGATAAATTCCTAAAGGAAGGTTGGAAAGAGTTGTTTTTCCGTTTTTATCTGTCGGGGTCATTGTAAAAGTGTTAAGCTCTGAAAATCTTCCGTCATTGCTAAGCAAAGAAGATTTAACATCACTCATACTTGGTAGAGTAATATTATTTGCCGAATAGTAAGTTTGATTTTTTCCGTCTGTAAAGCTTCCGTCTACTACTCTTGTTAATTTAAAAGTAACTCCTTTAAGCGGAGTTGCATTAATTGATTTAAGATATTCGGTATAATCAGTTTCTTCACCTGTATTATACTCGTTGAGGACTGTATCTTTAGGTATAGCGTAATCATAAATTGTTACGCTGCCTTTTTTGGAACTATCAATCAAGCTATCATTAACAGAATTAATTCCTTGCAGACCAATTGCCAAGCCTTGAGAAACATTAGCACCGCCGCCAACATACAACTGAATTCTTAAGTAACAACCTATTGTCTGATATGTTGTGTCGGTGTTATATACAACGGAACTTGTAGAGCGTTCAATAAATTTTTTATTTTTGTCATACCACCAAAGGTGATATGCACCATTGACTATACTCGCATTCCTGGTTATACGGATTGTATCGTATGCTGATACATCTAAAAAACCTGTCCGTATATTGTTGTTATCCCATTTAACCTCAGCACCATCACTATTAAACTGTCCGATAGTCCACGCACCTATTTCTATATTAGTTGAGGTCGTAGCTTGTAAGTTATCTACCGCTCCTGCTGATAAAGGCACAACAAGAATTGACAGTGCCGTAATAATGGCAAGTAAAACCGCTATAATTTTTTTCAAATTAAACACTCTCCTTTTTTATTTATTAAGTTTTTAATCCCAGAAATCATTATTGTTATCATCGTCCCAAAAGCCATCATCTTCATCATCCCAAAAATCATCAGTAGACGGCTCTGTAGTCGGTTGTGTATCTTCGTCCCAATATCCCCACGAACCGCCGCCGGGATTTGATGCTGAAAGGACGTCCTCAATAAAATTAATAATCTTAAACTGAAATTCGGGTGCGATGTATTTTTTCTTATTTTCTGCTTTCATTTTGTCCTCCTTTTATGTTTCGTATATATAAAAAGCACGGTTTACTTAACCGTGCGTAATTTTCATTTTTTCATTTTTTTGTAAATTAATTTTCTGATTACAATAATTAAAAATACAATCGTAATTATTGATAAGACAATGAAAAATACAATAAAGTTGTTTTTATTAACTCTATCTTTTGCTGACGGCTTTTCGCCGTCATACTTAATGCGGTGACCTCTAACTACAAGCCTATGAGTATTTATTGTTATAGGAGCACACGTTATAAGCGATACATAGTCCTTATTTTTTTCTATTTTAATGTATTTATCAGCCTCGTTAGGTTTGATGTTTTTTATCATATCTACTTTATATTCGTGAGTTTCATTAAGAACAGTGATATAAAAAACATCATTAAGGCTTAATTTATCTAAGTTTGAAAACAATGTTGCATTTGCCATACCGCTATGACCTGTTAATACACAATGAGTGCTTGGACCACCATACGGCAAGGACGTTCCCTCTAAATGACCTATAGCGTGATAGAGGGTAGCCTCACTTGTTCCCTCACAAATAGGCAGCATAACGTCAATTTTAGGAACAGAAATATATCCTTCAATTTCTCCGGGTTTAAAAGCAGTTTTCACTTTAACCCTTTCTTTGTCTTTTTTTGAGGAAGTTAAAGGCTCTGAACCGATTTTTTTAAGCTCTTTGTTATATTTTATTATCTTGTCTTTATTCTTCTTGATTTCTGAGCTATTCATAGCTTTTATTTGTGCTTCATAGTTATCTACAACCTTAGTTGAGGTGTAGTCGGAGATAAACAATCCGACAAAAGGATAAGCTATAAAGCCAACACCTAAAACAAGAAAAAAGGCAGATAAAATTGTTACTATTCTTTTTTTCATA
>JAFLSL010000227.1 GCA_022510985.1 Ruminococcus sp.
TAATAATGCGAAGTGTATGTTTGCTCAGGTTGTTGCTCAATATGACTATCCTGATACAACTACAACCCGTGAGATTGCACTTATAAGACAAATAAAATCTTCATTTGATAAATACGCACGTCTTATTCCAAAGCTTTCTTCCGATGTACTTTTCAGAGTAGGAATGTGTGAAAGCGGAAGTGAGCTTGCGGATTTTATTGCGGGAAATATTCTGCCCGACTTTAATGATAAACAGCTTATCTTGGAAACTATTAATGTGTTAGAAAGACTTGAAACTCTGCTGGATATTCTAAATCAAGAAATTTATATTTTAAAAATTGAGGAAGAAATAGGGGATAAAGCCAGAGAAAAAATTGATAAAAGTCAGCGTGAATACTTTTTAAGAGAACAGAAAAGTATTATTGAAGAAGAGCTTGGCGACAATGACAGCCCTTCCGGTGACGCCGAAGAATACAAGAAAAAAATTCTTGAGCTTAATTTGCCGAAAGAATCAGAGAAGGTTCTATTAAAAGAATGTACAAAGCTTTCTAAAATGCCAATTGGAAGTCACGATGTGCCTGTTATCAGAACATATCTTGACACTGTTTTAGATTTACCATGGAATACTTCTACGAAGGACAAGCTTAATCTAAAACAAATTTCAACCAAGCTTAATAAAAATCATTATGGGCTTAACAAGGTCAAAGAAAGAATAATCGAACAGTTCGCCGTAAGAAACCTTAACCCCGATATAAAGGGTCAGATAATATGTTTAGTAGGCCCTCCGGGAGTAGGAAAAACCTCAATTGCTCAGTCTATTGCCGACGCTATCGGACGTAAATCTGCGAGAATAGCTCTCGGCGGAGTAAGAGACGAGGCTGAAATCAGAGGTCATAGAAGAACGTATATCGGAGCGATGCCCGGCAGGATTATCAACGCTCTGAAAACATCCGGAACAAATAATCCTATTATTATACTTGATGAAATCGATAAGCTTGGAGCTGATTATAAGGGCGATCCGACATCTGCACTTTTAGAGGTTTTAGATGCCGAACAGAACAATAAGTTTGTTGACCATTATATTGATATTCCTTTTGATTTATCGAAAGTTATTTTCATTACCACTGCAAATAACGCCTCTGATATACCCGCTCCGCTTTTCGACAGAATGGAGATAATCACTCTCGATAGCTATACTAGAGAGGAAAAGTTTAATATTGCTAAAAAGCACCTTATTCCTAAGCAGATAAAAGAAAACGGCTTAACATCAGATGAAGTGAAATTTACTGCAAAGGGTATCTATTCAATTATCGATTACTATACCCGCGAGGCGGGCGTTCGACGACTTGAACAGGAAATTAGAAAGTCGATAAGAAAATTTGCCGTTAAGTATGTTAACAGGGAAGAAGATAGCATTAGATTTACAGATAAAAATATCGGCGAGTTTCTCGGCGTTAAAAAGTTTATTGATGATAAACTTCAAAAGAAGGATGAAATTGGTATAGTAAATGGACTTGCATGGACATCTGTCGGAGGAACTTTACTGCCGATTGAAGTTGCAGTTATGCCCGGTGACGGAAAGATTACACTCACCGGCTCACTCGGAGATGTAATGCAGGAAAGTGCAAAAGCTGCTATAACCTGTATTCGCTCTCATAGTGAGTTTCTCGGAATAGACAGTAATTTCTATAAAACAAAGGATATACATATTCATGCTCCTGAAGGTGCTGTGCCAAAGGATGGTCCATCTGCGGGTGTCACTATGACGACTGCTATCTATTCCGCACTTTCTATGCATGCTGTAAAGCGAGATATCGCTATGACAGGGGAAATTACACTGAGGGGTAAAATTCTCGCTATAGGCGGCTTAAAAGAGAAAGCTATGGCTGCATATAAGTCAGGAATTAAAAAGGTTTATATCCCTAAAGCTAATATTCCGGACCTTGAAGAAATAGATAGCGTTGTAAAAGATGCGATTGAATTTGTCCCTTGTGAATATTTCACAGAAGTTTTATCTGATGCAACTATTGAACCTGTGGTAATTAAGGATAGTGAAAATGTAATTTTAGCCGATAATAAAGCCCACAACCAAACGGTTGTACGTCAGTAGGTGTCACGATGAATTTTAATAAAGTAGAATTTGAATTCGCAGCAGGTACTGTAGAGCAACTTCCAAATAGCGATAAGCCTGAGATTGTTTTCTCAGGACATTCTAATGTGGGGAAAAGCTCACTTATAAATAAACTCGTTCAGCGAAAAAACTTGGCCAGAGTAAGCTCCCAACCGGGAAAAACTGCGACTATAAACTTTTTTAACGCAGAAGAATTTCGCTTGGTTGACCTTCCGGGCTATGGCTACGCAAAGGTTTCAAAAGCTGAAAAAGCACGTTGGGCGGACTTAGTCGAGGGCTATTTATCATCTCAAAGAAATATTGTTCTGATAATTCAGATTATCGATATTCGTCATAAACCTACAAAAGACGACTATGATATGTTAAAATTTCTTTATGACAGCAATGCTCCTTTCGTTATAGTCCTGACAAAAAAGGATAAGCTGAAAAAGACAGCTTATGAAAAGAGAATTGATGAAGTTATGGACGAGCTAGAGGATTTTGAAGGTATTGAGTTAATACCCTTTTCAGCTATTGACGGAAGCGGGCTTAACGATGTTAAAGAAGTAATTGAAGAATATATAAAAGGGTAATTTTAAAGGTAATGGAGGATTCA
>JAFLSL010000228.1 GCA_022510985.1 Ruminococcus sp.
GAGTTCTAAAAAGCAATACTTGTAGCATATTAAAAAATTTTTCATAATATGTTACGATGGTTAGAAAGAAGGGGTAAATTGAATTGGAGTGTGATTGAACGATATCTTCCGTTATACGAAAAAGCTACGCTTCTTACCCTTGAAATAGGTTGGCTGGGAGTATTTCTTTCGATAGCATTGGGACTTTTGGTTGCGATGATTGTCCACTACCGAGTTCCTGTTCTAAGGCAGATTGCAAAGGTATATATCGAGCTTTTCAGAAATACGCCCTTGCTTATACAGTTGTTTTTTATTTACTTCGGACTTCCAAAGGTTGGTATAAGTTTTTCCCCCGAGGTATGCGGCGTTATGGGACTTGGACTTCTCGGTGGCAGCTATATGGCTGAAACCTTTAGAAGCGGAATTGAGGCTGTTGATAAAATCCAATACGAAACCGCATTGAGTCTCGGAATGAGCAAGACACAGGTTATGTTCCACGTTGTATTGCCTCAGGCTGTAACCTACAGCACGCCGGCGTTCGTCGCGAATATAATCTTCCTTCTCAAAGAAACTAGTGTATTCAGTGCCATAAGTCTTATGGATTTGATGTTTACAGCTAAAGACTTAATCGGTCTTTACTATAAAACTGCTGAATGTCTTACAATGCTGGTAGTCTTCTATCTGCTTATCTTGTTGCCTGTATCTATTATAGGCTCTATTGTGGAAAGGAGGCTGAGCTATGCAAGCTTTGGGGATTGATGTACTCTTTAAAGGAACCAATTTTCTAAGACTTCTCGGCGGACTTTGGGTAGCTCTGAGAATAAGTCTTATCGCTGTTCTTTTAAGTATTGTACTCGGAATTTTATTCGGAATTGTAATGACGTATAAAAATCCTGTAGTAAAAATTGTTTCTAGAATTTATCTCGAAATCGTACGAATTATGCCGCAGATGGTTTTGTTGTTTATCGTATTTTTCGGAACAACCAGAATGTTCGGCTGGAACCTTGACGCGGAGCTTGCCTCAATAATTGTGTTCACCATCTGGGGAACTGCCGAGATGGGTGACTTGGTACGCGGGGCAGTTTCCAACATACCAAAGCATCAGTATGAAAGCAGCTATGCACTCGGTTTGAGTAAGGCACAGACCTACTATCATATTGTTATTCCGCAAACGCTAAGACGGCTTATACCGCTTTCCATAAACCTAGTAAACCGAATGATAAAAACGACAAGCTTGTTTATGATGATAGGTGTTGTAGAGGCGTTAAAGGTAACCCAACAGATTATCGAGGCAAATCGAATGGTCGCTCCGAATGCGGCTTTCGGACTTTATCTTACAGTGTTTATTCTGTACTTTTTAGCTTGCTGGCCGATAAGCCTGCTTGCGACATATTTAGAAAAGAAGTGGAGTACTTAAAATGGATAAGGAACTTCTTACAATAAAACATCTTAAAAAATCATACGGCGACAACCTCATTTTAAAGGACTTTAACCTCACAGTTAATAAAGGCGAGGTTATCGTGGTAATCGGTCCCTCAGGCTGCGGCAAGAGTACATTGCTTAGATGTATCAATGGACTTGAGCCGATACAGGGCGGAGAAATCAGACTTCGCGGAGAGGTAATTGACGGCAAAGCTAAGAATATCGCTGAAATCCGTCAAAAAATCGGAATGGTGTTCCAAAGCTACGAGCTTTTTCCGCATAAAACCGTGTTGCAAAACATTATCCTCGCACCTATAAAGGTTCAGAAACGTGATAAAGCAGAGGTAATTAAAGAGGCTGAACAGTTGCTCGAAAAGGTAGGACTGCTTGATAAAAAGGACAGCTACCCAAGACAGCTTTCCGGCGGTCAGAAACAGAGGGTGGCAATAGTCCGTGCACTTTGTATGCACCCTGAAATAATGCTTTTCGACGAAGTGACCGCGGCACTCGACCCCGAAATGGTGCGTGAGGTTCTTGATACAATTCTCGACCTTGCAAGGCAGGGAAGTACAATGATAATAGTTACCCACGAAATGTCGTTTGCAAAGGCAGTGTCTGACAGAGTTCTGTTTTTGGATAACGGAGAAATCGTCGAGGAAGATATACCCGAGGAACTGTTTGAAAATCCGAAAACCGAACGTGCAAGAAGGTTCTTCAATACCTTTGAGTACGACGCGGTAAAACACCATACTAAGGCTTAAAATTTATAAAACATCAAACCGATAAGGTTTGTGTTAATAAAAAAGAAAGAGGTAATCAAAATGAAAAACTCAAAGTTTAAGAAGATACTTGCTCTACTGACAGCAGCGGTAATGATTGTTGCCGCTTTCGCAAGCTGCTCCGGTTCAGATTCAGGTTCTTCTTCCGCGTCCGACGCGGTTTACCGTACTCTCGATGAAATCAAAGAGAGCGGCACAGTGAAAATCGGCGTATTCTCCGACAAAAACCCATTCGGCTATGTTGATGAAAACGGAGACTATCAGGGTTACGACGTTTATTTCGCAGAGCGTATTGCTAAGGACTTAGGCGTACAGGTTGAATATGTTTCAACCGAGGCTGCAAGCCGTATCGAGTATCTGCAGACAGGTAAGGTTGATATTATCCTTGCTAACTTTACCGTAACAGACGAGCGTAAAGAAGAGGTTGACTTTGCACTTCCTTATATGAACGTTGCACTCGGTATTGTATCCCCCGATTCAAGAGTAATCAAGAGCCTTGATGACCTTGAGGATAA
>JAFLSL010000229.1 GCA_022510985.1 Ruminococcus sp.
GCTCGCAACATTTGATGTGCACATCGCCATTGAAATAACGTAGAAATACTGATTAGACGAGAAGCAAACCGCGAATGAGTAGAGAATTCCGAGACAGAAAAGACTTACAAACAACTCTTTCGGCTTTTCATCGCAAAGAACATACGAGGTTATTCCGATAAACAGCATTGGGTACATAACATAGTTGTACGACGAGGTTGTCAAAGTCGGGAAAATAAGTGCGTAGGTAAACAGCACGATAGCCGCTGTAACAATAAGATACATACTGCGGTGGAGCTTTCTCTTCTTGTCGAAGAACATAACCAGTGCCATAATACCGTAGCCGATTACTGCAAGCTTAAACTGCGGATGGAAATTAAAGGTGTATTGGAAATACATTCTCAGCTTATCCATAACAGAAATCTGCGGATGCTCGGGGTCTGAGAGGAGCCTCGGCAGTACGTCAAAAATTCGGTTAAGTCCTGTTCTGCTCAATACAATTATCAGGAACACGAGGGCAAGAGCCACAATTCCGACTGTAAACCAAATGAAGGTTTTTAGCGAGAACAATTCGCTTGAAAGGGCGAGTTTACTCTCCCTCTTCTTTAAAAGCTGATGCAGTATTACGCAGACAATATAAATTGCGTAGCCGATTGCAATATACGGACTGCAAAGCACTGAGCCGGCAAAGCAAAGACCTCCTAAGATAAGAACAGCCTTGTGCTCTAAATCAGCGGTGCCCATAAGCACGCCTGTCAGCACTACGAAATCTATAGCCATTGTATTGTAGCTGTACGCCATAATGTCGTACGGAGTATAGATGAAGAAGAAAAGTGTAGCAAATACAGTAATGTAGCCGTATTTTCTCAGTCTTGCGTACGCAACCGTCGCAACAGCGGCGTGGAAAATAACGTAAACAATTCTTGCCGCTAAAATAACTCCGTCAAACGAGCCTACGATAGCGTGGTAGATAGCCGTAAACGGAAGCAGGAAAACAGACGACATCTGTGAAAGATGCCACTCCTGAGTAAACAGCGAATCACCGAGGATATACCTCTGCGGAATTGTGAGATAGAACGCCTCGTCGTTTCCGCCAAAGCCATAGAAGCACTTCCAGATTGCGAACGTAATCGCCGCTGCGAGAAGTCCGATAAAGATATAATCACGCCACTTTTCCTTGTCATCCCTTGCTCTTTGCTTTTTAACAAACTTAACAATCGCCTCATAAACGGCAATTGCATAGGTTGCAACTGCGTTTATGATTATAGACGCTATATTTGAAAGCACAAAGATTATCGGTACAACAAGCAAGTAATACGGAAGCTTATCGTTTACGGTTTCTATATTTTTATTGAGAAAATCATAATACACCGTGCGGTCGAATATATAGGAAATAAGGTAAGTTCCCAAAGCTAAATCCGAAAGCTTCCACAAGCACCATTTCGCCTTGACGTTCATATTCTGGGTCGGAATCCTCGATAAAAGCACAAACAATGCACAGGTCAACACATAGGTCTCAAAGTTACCCCAGTTAATCAGGTAGCCGTACTTATATGTTGAGCCGTAATTTCGGTAAATGTTGTAGGTAGAAAACAGTAGAAGTATTGTAACAAAACCGATAAGCAATGTTCGGGTTTTTATCTTCATACCGAACTCTCTTAAATATGCTCCGACTAAATAATACGCAACCGGATAGGTCATACTCCACCAGTTAGGCATAAGCTTATCGTATTCTTCGCTTAAGGCCGGATTCGCCCACCATTGCGGATTCTGGAAATTATGGATATCAAAGATATTCGGTAAAACAGTTACCGCAAAAAACGTAAATACAAGAATTTGCTTTTGACGCTGGGTATTAAGGCCGTTGTACATAAGATTTAAAAACGGAGCAATAAGGAATAGTCCGATATACATCTCAATGTACCACGAGTAGGTTGCACCCTTAAAGCCTAAGAAATCCAAAACAATCTTTCCGAGCGATATATCGTTGCTCAGAACTATGGTTTTGTAAATCATACATGCAAGCGTTGCGACACCGTAAACCACAAGTGTTCTGCGAATACCCTTATAATAACTCTTGCTCAGAGTTTTATTACACATAAGATATCCCGTCAGTATCATAAACAACGGTACGCAGGTGGTAAAAAAGGTACGCATTATACTCATAATGAACATCGGAACATTATCCCCGACAATTTCATCATAGAATCCGTTATACAAGAAGAAATGCACCGAGTTAACGAGAAATACCGCTACAATTCTCACTATATCAAGCGAGGTATTACGGCTCTCAAGCCTTTTTACGTCCATATTTTTCACTTTCCTTTTTAATTTTAACAGATGATATAGATATATTAATTTTACCATACTAGTATTATAAATACAATACTTTACCCTATAAATTCACAAATGCCAATTTCCATCTTTAAACTATAACCTCTTATATTTAAAAGTGTGACAAAAAAACAAAAAAATTCTAAATTTTTCTCCTAAGCTTTGGTTTTACTATTGCTAAATATTTATTTTTGTTATATAATTAACAATGATTATGGTGCGTTATGTACCGTTCAAATTCAGAAAGGAAGTACCAATTTATGAAACTTAACAAGGTTACTGTTGATGACATCAATGTAAAGGGTAAAAAAGTTCTCGTAAGAGTGGACTTTAATGTTCCTCTTAAGGACGGAGTTATCACAAACGA
>JAFLSL010000023.1 GCA_022510985.1 Ruminococcus sp.
CTGTTCAAGTCCTGTTACCTACACTTTGCTTGTATAATAACAAAACGGAACACTACATAGTGTTCCGTTCTGTTATGGTGCAGGTAACAGGACTTGAACCTGCATGAAATTGCTTTCATACGGACCTGAACCGTACGCGTCTGCCAATTCCGCCATACCTGCACATATCAACTCACTTATTATATCAAATAACGGGTGAGTTGTCAATTTGTGAAAACTGATTATTTAGACTTATATTATTTACGGAGATTAAAACCCTTTCCCTCTTATTTCTTTATTAGAAATTTGGAATTGTGCGTATTTGTTGAGGTCGCTCAGGGTTATTTCGTGGCCCATTAATCTAGTGCTAAGCGGAGCCAGCTCCATATAATCGCCGTAGTGGTTAGTCAGATACTCCTTATATTTAGCGGGTACGGGCATTTTGTAGCCGTTAAAATCGAGACGAATTTCGTCGTCGAGAAAGGTGCGGTCAAAACCGCCCTTGTGAACACTTTTTCCCATTCCGTCGTAGAGGTATTTCGCGTTTTTCTTATGCTTGAACATTTCGAGTGTAAAGAGCAGCATCCTCATTGAAAAACGGAGCGGGAAAATATTTTTGCAAAAATTACTGATTGCCGACTGAACCTTTTTGCCGTTGTAAACTCTGCGGTGGTTCCATTTGTTGAACACCATCGCAAGCCAGAACAGCGTCAGCTGACTGTGGATTTTCTGCCCGAGCTTTGAGTTTGCGGTTTTATCGTGGCAGAAAATATCAAAAGCGAATCCGTTGTTCATACCTTTGTGATTTTTCGAAAAATCAGTCGCAAAAATCGTATCCGTAAGCCTAAGCTTTGCGTAGCAATAGTTATAGGTTTTATCTTTTTTAGGGTCTTGAAGTATCATTCCGTCAGGCAGCTCGTCGGGTGCGACTTCGAGAAATTTGTCGTAATCATCTCGCAGCATCATAATATCAACGTCATCGTCCCACGGAATAAAGCCCTTGTGTCTTGCGGCTCCCAATAGCGTGCCGCCGCCTAAGTACCACTTAATATTATGTTTTTTGCATATTTTATCAACCTCAAGAAGATACGCCATAAGTATTTCCTGAATTGCATTTAGTCGACCGTAATGCTCGTCTGCAAATCTAAAATCACTGACGTTTTCTTTTGTGTAACTCATAACGCTGAGTTCTAGAGCGGTTTTTAGGTTGATTGTCGGTGCGTAGCCCGAAAAAGCTATTTTTCCGCAGTTGAGTTCGTTGCCCTCAAAATCGCCGTTGTCGAGCATTTTTATTTTAGCATTTGATCCGAAAATGTCGTGGAGCATAGCCGCGAGTGTCCCCGTAGAGACAGTTGAATCAATTCCTGAAATATTATAAACGCCGTTTATGTTTTTATCAATCAGATAGTAAATTGCATTGAAAACATCAGTCATATAAACGAATGAAATTTTGTTTTCGGTGCTGTAAAGGTCTGTTTTTTCGCCCTTGGAAACAGCCTCGAAAACACTTTCAAGTCCATTGTAAATTTTGCTCCCCGCACCCAAAATCACGCCCGTTCTGAGTGTTGCACTGTTGAGCTTTTGGGTTTCGTATGAGAAGGTGCTTTCGATACTTCGAAGTAGTTGAACGCTGAAATTGTCCGAATTTGCGTTACCCATCTCCATTTCGGCGAATGCCCGGTGTTTGTTCTCGCCTTTGCCGTAAACTCTGCTGTCAGAGAGAAGAATTATTTTTTCAATCTGTCGTTTTTTTGCTAGGTTTATAACGGCACGCAAAGTCTTTGTTTCCGACTTGTACTGCTCAAAATCGGTTTCGATTTTAACACCGCAAAGTCCTGTATGAATAACAATATCAATCTTCTGCTTTATTTCGTCAATATGGTCTGTGGTGTTGTAGATTAAATCTCCGCGTTCAAGTGCGTTGGGAATAATTTTTTGCTGAAAATTTTCTTCAGATGAGCAAAGGAAAACTTTAGCACCGAGATTAAGCTTGTCGTTAAGACACTGAATTGTATAAGCCAAGGCAAGTGCGGTTTCGTGTCCTGAAATGAGGATAGATTTATTCTTTAATTTTTCGGGTTTGTTTTCAGCCATAGCGGGGCTCATAGCCCAGTCAAACTGAAATACGTTTAAAATTTCTTTCATCAACACAGTGCTCACCTCACTTGTTCTTTTCTTCTAAAAGAATCTTTACGCTTTGCACAATTCCATCTTGCAAATCAACCTTCGGCTCAAACCCGATTGACTTGAGCTTGGTGTTTTCCAAAATCTTTAAGGTTACTGACATAGGGGAGAGAGTTTTCAGTTTATCTTTATATACGATTTTAATCGCTGAATCTGAAAAAATCTTAACGCAGTACTTTGCAAGAACATGAACGCTTGCGGCGAAATCTGAGGAAACATTATAAATCTTCGCTTTTTTTCCGCCGCAGAGAATTTTAATTAATGCGGTCGCTGCGTCCGTTACATAAATATAGCTTTCAACAAGAAGATTGTCGTCTTTATTTATAACTATATTGTGCTTGTTTACAACATCGGAAAAAACTTTTGCAAAACGGTCATTCTCAGAAAATCCGTGATAGCCGAAAACCCGGCAAACTCGTGCGATTTTAATATCGAGGTCGTTTTTCTTAGCGAGAGCTATCGCCGCACTTTCCAGGTTTCTCTGCATCTGGATGCTTTTGTATTCGGGATTATAACAGTCGCAATAACCCATATCATATTCAGAAATTGTATCCTTTCCGTTATATACGTCACCATAAACATCAGAATAAGAACATACAACTGCCGATGCATTATTAGATTTTATAAATTCAAGAATACCGGTAGTTTCTATGTCGTTTTCAGGTTTATTGGTATGAATTACTAAATCTGCTGAAACATTCGAAAGGTTAGAATAATTGTCGCTTACAACAAACTCAATATCGTTTCTGTAGGTAAGCTTGCCGTACTGCTTAAAAATATTATCACTTTTATCTACAGCGATAATTTTGGTTTCTGTTGAGTTGATATCGTTATTTACGAGAAAAGCACATGCAAGATAAAACCCAAGCAGTTCTCCGGCACCCGTAATCAAAACGGTTTTGTTTTTAAATTTGGAAAAGTCGTTTTCCGAAATATTTATAATATCGCTGTAAAGAGCGGGTTTTAGCAGTTGTTTTACTTCATATTCCATACAAAACTCCTGTATACAACATATGCCGGCGTTGTGTGCCGGCATAATTAGATTACTGATTTGCGTTTGAGTAGTGCTCCTCACGATATTCCTTAAGCTCTTGTTCGTATTGAGCAAGGTCCTGCTTTAGACGCTCGATAGCATCTTTGTGTTTTGGAATAACGCTTTGAGCTGCTATTATATCCTCTTTGTTGTCAGAGGTTGCAATTAATTCTTCAAGCTTTTTAATACGTCGTTCACGCTTTTTAATCATCATTTGACGCTTGTCCACAAGGTACACAAGGTGAGTTTCGTGAGTTGGACCGTCAAAAATAATATGACCTTTTTTCATATAAACTGAACGTTCGCAAATTTCCTCAACCGATGACGCATTGTGGCTGACATAGAGAACGGTTACGCCTGTTTCGATAATTTCACGGATTTTATTTTTACATTTTGCTTTAAACGCAGCATCCCCAACCGCTAATGCCTCGTCAACAACGAGGATATCAGGCGAAATATTTACGTTGATTGAAAAGCCTAAACGCATTTTCATACCGCTTGAGTAGGTTCTTACAGGCTGATCAATATAATCCCCAAGCTCCGCAAAATCAACGACATTTTCCTCGATAACCTTGATTTGGTCATCGTCAAGTCCGAGAATATAGCCTTTAAGGTAGATGTTCTCTCTGCCTGTCATTTCAGCTGAAAATCCCGAAGTAAGCTCAAGCAAAGCGGCAACCATTCCGTGAACGGTAACACTGCCTTCGTCCGGGAATGTAACGCCTGTAATAGTTTTAAGTAAAGTAGATTTTCCGCAACCGTTGTCACCCATAATTCCGACTGCCTCACCTTTGTGAATTTCAAGGCTTACATGGTCGAGTGCTTTGTGGAGAATAGGATTTTTGGGCTTTTTAAATAATGCACGAAAGCGTTCCTGATCGTTTTTATAGAGAGTGTAGGTTTTGCAGACATTCTCAAATTTTACAACCGGCTCGGAGTTCATATCTACTTTTGCACGGTTCATATTATCAAAAAATTCACTCATTTTTAAATCTCCTTACAGTACGTCCGGAATCTTCTTTCTAAGTCTGTTGTAGTTGAAAATACCAAGGAAGAACAGTGCGAAAAATTCTACAAGGAATATTACAAATTCCGTTTTGTATTCAAAGAAGAATCTATCGTATAAAAACGCGTTTCTGTATCCGTTTACAAAGAAGTTAATGGGGTTAAACAGCATAATGGTTTTAAGTGCTCCGGGAAGGTCGTAGGAGTTGTAGATAACGCCTGTAAGCCAGAAAATACCCGACATAATTGAATTGATAGCGTTTTCAAGATCTCGGCTGAACGCACACATCGGTGCTGTACTCCAAGAAAGAAATACGAAGAATAAGAACATAAGCGGCATATAGAAGAAAAATTGAAGGTTATACCAGCTTGTACCCCACATAAACGCAACGATAACGTACATTATAAGAGAAAGAGCCAAATGAATGTATAAACGTGCAATTGCGGTAAAAGTCATAATTGTTGAAACAGGGAAGTTAATTTTTGTTACATACTGTCTGTTAAGTCTGATTTCCTTAGAGCCTTTAGTAATACTTTCCGAAATAAAGAACCACGGAATAAATCCGACAAGCATAAATAAAAAGCGGTCGAAGGAAAGAATTTGGTCGTGGACATTAACATCAACGTGTCCGAGTTTTTTGATACCGATTGTAAATGCGAACCAATACACAAAAAGTGTAAACGCAGGTTTAACAACCGCCCAAAGCGGGCCGATAGCGGCACCTTTATATGTTTTAATAAGTTCCATTTTGGCAAGCACAAAAATCTGTTTACCAAAATTCTTATGTTCGTTGATAATATCTTTAAGAAAAACTATTATCATCGCCCCCTTAATAGAACAAAGTCCATCCTTATCATATTTTTATCAATAACATTATAACACTACTATTATATACCTTTTACATTATTTGTCAATTACAAAAAATAATCACTGATTTTTCTGTTTTTTATTATTTTTTGTTATTTATGACCAACTGTAATTCTAAAATCAAATGTCAATATGCTTTCACTTTATGGTGACCTTAAAACAGACCATAAAACAGTTGATTTTTATACTGCAAGATGATAAAATTAAAACATAATTCGGAGGTGGAATTGTGACAGATATACTTTTATTTGTGCTTATTGTTTTTTCAATAATAACTGCGGGTTTGTCGGTTGTTTCGCTTGTATTAATTTCAAAAAACAAATCCGATGATAACTCGGCTCAGATTATCTCAAAAATTTCCGAAGAAGAACAGCGTCAGTCGAGTATGCTTCGTCAGGAACTCACAGCATCAACGCAGCAGTCCGTAAAAAGTATGGGCGATATGATATCGGAAAACCAAAAACAGTTTTCACGCTCGCAGCAGGAAAAGTTTGATAATTTGGAGAGCAGGTTAAAAACATTTTCTCTTGAAAACGAGCAGAAACTTGATTTAATAAGAAAATCAGTTGAAACAAAGCTTACATATATCCAGGAAGATAACAACAAACAGCTCGAGGAAATGCGTAAAACCGTTGACGAAAAGCTGCAAAACACCTTGGAAGAAAAGATGAATAAAAGTTTTGAGCTTGTTAATCAGCGTTTGGAACAGGTTTATAAAGGACTAGGCGAAATGCAGACCTTGGCAGTAGGCGTCGGAGATTTAAAGAAAGTTCTTACAAACGTTAAAACCCGAGGTATTGTCGGGGAAATTCAGCTCGGAGCCATTCTTTCTGAAATCCTTTCACCCGAGCAGTATGACGAAAATGTTGTTACAAAAAACGGCTCGAAAAACTATGTCGAATTTGCGGTAAAGCTACCCGCTGATGACGACGGCTTTATCTATCTTCCGATAGATTCAAAGTTCCCGGGCGATACCTACGCCCAGCTACGAGACGCTATTGAGGACGGCGATAAAGAAAAAATTGCACTCGCTGCAAAAGTTCTCACGAACACAATCAAAAGCGAGGCAAAGGATATCTGCGATAAATACATTGACCCGCCCAATACAACCGAGTTTGCTATTATGTTTTTGCCTTTTGAGGGACTTTACAGCGAGGTTGTAAACCGTGGTCTTGTCGAGGTTCTTCAGCGGGAATATAAGGTTAACGTAGCAGGACCGAGCACGATGGCAGCACTTTTAAATTCACTTCAGATGGGCTTTAAAACCCTGGCGGTTCAGCAGAGAAGTGCTGAGGTTTGGAATATCTTAGGTCAGGTTAAGACTGAATTCGACAAGTTCAACGATGTCCTTGTAGCAACTCAGCAAAGAATTAATCAGGCTAATTCGGAGCTTGATAAGCTGGTCGGGGTAAGAACACGTCAGATACAGCGAAAACTAAAAAATGTTCAAAGCATAGAAATCTCTGATAATTCCTTAAACGAATTATCGGAAGCCTCTGAGCAAGAATAAACAATTAAATACACAAACTGAATTTTAACAGCTCCTTTGGCAATACTTATTACGAAATAAGTATTTTTAGGGAGCTGTTATTTTGCAGTATAATAAGGTCGAAATCTGCGGTGTAAACACCTCGGAATTAAAGGTTATTTCAGAAAAGGAGAAACGCGAATTACTAAACATTATAAGAAACGGTTCCGAATATGAACGCAAAATTGCAAGAGATAAAATGATAAACGGAAATTTAAGACTTGTGCTTTCGGTTATCCAGAGATTTTCAGGCAGAGGAGAAAACCCCGACGATCTTTTTCAGGTCGGTGTTATCGGGCTTATAAAAGCGATAGACCACTTTGATCCGACTATGGATGTGAGATTTTCAACGTATGGTGTGCCGATGATTATAGGTGAGGTCAGGCGATATTTACGTGATAATAATTCTGTCAGAGTTTCACGCTCTATGCGTGATATAGCTTACCACGCGATGCAGATTAAAGAAAAACTCACAAACGAAAAAAACCGCGAACCCACTATTGAGGAAATTGCAAAGGAGCTTGAGCTTCCGAAGGGTACGGTTGTCTTAGCGTTAGAGGCGATAGTCGAGCCGGTATCGCTTTACGAGCCGTTGTTTTCAGACGGAAACGATACTGTATATGTTATGGACCAAATCGGCGATATGAGCGACGATAAGGATTGGCTCGACGAAATCTCGATGAAGGATGCGATAAAAAATCTAAACGAAAGGGAGAAAAAGATTATAGGACTTAGGTTTTTTAAAGGAAAAACACAGATGGAAGTCGCGAGCGAAATAGGTATTTCTCAGGCACAGGTGAGCCGTATTGAAAAATCGGCACTTAATCAGATAAAAGGCAAAATTTAATATTTACAAATCCACTTTAATGTGTTAAAATAATTTAGTAATTTAATGTGCGACAGTAAACAAAAAGGAGTGGATTTTATGAATTCAAAGCTTAAAAATGAACAGACCGATTTTCTTTTTGAGGCTATTCTGACCCTTAAAACCAAGGAAGATTGCTATAGGTTTTTTGAGGATTTATGCACACAGCCCGAGCTTAACGCTATGTCACAGCGTATAGTTGTTGCAAAGCTTCTGCACGAAAAGACAGTTTATAACGAAATCGTTAAGCAGACAGGTGCCTCAACCGCAACAATCAGCCGCGTTAAGCGTTCCTTAAACGAGGATACCGACGGATATATGCTCGCATTTAAAAATATGGGAATTAAGGTAGATAAGTAATGGACAGCTACGGCGTGTTTGCCGATTTTTATGACCAACTTACCCTGAATGTCGATTACGAAAAGCGTGCCGGATATATTTTAGATGTATTTAAAAACCTCGGTCACGATATGGGAATTACCCTCGATTTAGCCTGCGGAACAGGAAAGCTGACCGTGGAGCTTAAAAAGAGGGGAGTGGATATTTACGGCGTTGACGCGTCCGAGGATATGCTCACCCGTGCTTTTCAGAACTGTGCCGAAGAGGGACTTTCCATATTGTTTTTGCATCAAAAAATGCAAGAGCTTAATTTGTACGGAAGTGTCGATACCTGCGTTTGTACTCTCGACAGCATCAACCATATGATAAACCCCGACGACGTTTTGAAAACGTTTGAGAGGGTTTCGCTGTTTATGAACCCCGACGGCTATTTCCTTTTTGACGTTAATAGCGTTTATAAACACAAAAAGATTCTCGCCGATAATACCTTTGTATATGACCTCGACGAGGTTTACTGTGTCTGGGAAAATTCTTTAAAAGAAAATAATATTGTTGATATAGATATTAACCTCTTTATCCCCGAGGGGGATTTGTATTTGAGAGATGAGGAGCATTTCTCGGAACGTGCTTACAGCGACGAGGAAATTTCCGCTATGCTGAAAAAGGCGGGATTTGAGGTTAAAGCTCGCTATGGCGATATGAGCTTTGACCCTCCAAAAACCGATGAACAGCGAGTAATATATATTGCAAAAAAGATTTAGGACTGAAATTATGGATAAAATTATAAGATGTATCACAAGTGACGGGGCGATTATGGCGTCGGCTGTAGACGCTTCCGATATTGTTTATACGGCTCAGAGATTACATAAAACTACGCCCGTAGCTACCGCGGCACTCGGAAGACTTTTGTGTGCAGGTTCGATGATGGGTATGAGCCTAAAGCAAGAAAAGGCTAAGCTTACGCTTCAGGTTAATGGTAACGGACCTTTAAGCTCGGTGGTTGTTGTAGCCGATTCTCACGGCAATGTAAAAGGATATGTCGGAAATCCCGATTGCCCGACCGAATATTATAATAACGGAAAGATTAATGTTGCTGCAGGAGTCGGAAAGTACGGAACACTAGGAGTTATCCGTGATTACGGTAGCCGGGATCCCTATATCGGACGCGTTCCGCTCGTCAGCGGAGAAATCGCCGAGGATATAACGAGCTACTACGCAACCTCGGAGCAAATTCCGACAGTTTGTGCACTAGGAGTTTTGGTGGATAAAGAGGACGGTAAGGTGATGCTTGCCGGCGGACTTTTAATTCAGCTTCTTCCGGGAGCCGACGACATTACAATAGACAAGCTTGAAAAGAATATCTCGCAGCTTGAGCCTGTAACTACAATGTTTGCAAAAGGTCTTAGTATTCTTGATATTTGCAAAACCGCACTTCAGGGGTTTGAGGTTGAGGTTTTAGACGAGGAGCCTGTAAATTATGTTTGCGGCTGTTCACGAGAAAAAATTGAGAGTTATTTTGCCGGACTTCCCGAGGATGAACTTCGGGAATGCCTTAACGAGAGCGGAAAAGCCGAGGTTAACTGCCAATTCTGCAACAAGACCTATGTATTCTCAAAAGATGATATCGAAGAAATTATAAAAAACAAAAAATAATTTCAAAAAAGTATTGACATAAGGCAAATTTTGTTGTATTATAATCAAGTCGCCGATAAATGGCGACGTTGTGGGAGCTTAGCTCAGCTGGGAGAGCATCTGCCTTACAAGCAGGGGGTCATAGGTTCGAGCCCTATAG
>JAFLSL010000230.1 GCA_022510985.1 Ruminococcus sp.
TACTTTAATCTAAGAGATATTTTAGCTACGCTGACTGACGATATTAAGCACAAAACTCTTACATTTAATACGGCTGAGGCTAAGCATAGCTATGAGCATCCGATTAATTTAAACGAGATTATTCTCGACGGCGAGGTTGTCGGTAAAATCGGTATCGTTCACCCTGTTGTTTCTAAGAAGATTGATAAAAAGGGCAACGTTGTGTTCGCTGAAATTGATATCGAAAAATTTGCCGAGGCAAATAACGATAGCATCAGCTACAGCGAGCCGTCGAAATTCCCGCCGATGACCTATGATTTAAGTGTTGAGCTTAAGCCGGGCACATTCTTCAGCAAGCTTATGGAGTGCTGGAAAGGCTTGGGCGAGGATATCCTTAAGGATACAAAAATCGTGGACACCTACGACACTGACACTATACACAGTATCACTATAAGATTTGAGTTCTCATCAAACGAGAGAACGCTCTCCTCAAATGAGGTTCAGGATATTATGGATAAGGTAATCGAAAACCTTAAGAATATCGGAGTTAATTTAAGAACCTAAAAATTTAGTCGGGCAGGCATTTGTGACGCTTGTCCGACTGTTTTTAATTCTCAATAGTAATATAATTCTTGACTAAAATAAACGAATGTGTTAATATAATTATGAATTAGAATTTTGAAATGGAGGTGTTTCCATGTTGGATAAGACGATGGTTTTCTCGCTGGACGACAACAAGGACGACCAGATTAAACTTACTCTTAATACTGTTTATCGTGCTTTGGAAGAAAAGGGCTATAACCCTATTAACCAGATTGTCGGATATATTCTCTCTGAGGATCCTACTTATATCACAACCTACAACAACGCGAGAAATCTCATAAGCCGAATTGATAGAGACGATTTGTTGGAAGCACTTGTGAAATCATATCTAAATTTAACATAACGAAAGGATTGATGCTTTGTGGCAGATAAGCAGAAATTTCCCACATATAAAGGAAAACCGCTCGTACGCTGCGGAGATGAACTATACTACGGAAATATGGATGACGAGTATGTAATACATCTTGTTATCAAGAGCAAGCGTGAGGTTAACGGAGTTGAGATTGCGGACAAAGTTGCCGTTCAGCTTATGGCGACTGATCCGGGACTTTCACCGAGACGTCAGCTTGTTAAATCAAGCGAAAAGCAGGGGCTGTTCGTTGCAATGGATGTTGGCGACGCGTGGCTTTCAAGGGCATTAGCTCATAAAATTTAAGACGAAAAAAATCAGGACGTAGGCAAAACCTACGTCCTTTTCTTATTCTAAAGTAGACTTCCTTTTGAGTTTCGGAATCTCAATTTGTGCCACGATTACAGCGATGAACACAAGTGCACAGCCGAAGAATTCTTTAAACGAGAGCTGTTCGCCGAGAATAAGCCAGCCGGAAAGTGCGGCGAAAACCGATTCCAGACTCATAATCAATGTTGCGGTTGTCGGGGCGGTGAAACGCTGACCGATAATCTGGAGTGTATAGGCGATTCCGCTTGATAAAACACCGGCGTAGAGAATTGTGTATCTCGCATTATAAATACCCTCGATGCTCGGAGTTTCGAACATAAACATAGGAATGAGCATAATAAGTCCCGCTACCCAGAATTGGACACATGACATTATCATTCCGTCTGCACCCTTTTTTAAGAAACGGTCGATTACGGTAATGTGAACAGCAAAAACACACGCACAGCCGAGAGTTAAAAGATCGCCGACAGATACGGTAAAATCGCCTTTTATACAGAGAAGATAAAAGCCGAGTATCGCCAAAGCTACGCAAATCCAAATTCGTTTCGGCTGGTTTTTTCCGCACACAAGTTGAAACAGCGGAACGATTATAACATACAGGGCTGTTATAAATCCGGATTTTCCCGCGGTTGTATAAACAATTCCAATCTGCTGCAAG
Organism: Ruminococcus sp.; assembly: GCA_022510985.1. Lineage (GTDB taxonomy): Bacteria > Bacillota > Clostridia > Oscillospirales > Acutalibacteraceae > Ruminococcoides. The sequence continues at coordinate 1,920 of JAFLSL010000230.1, forward strand.
GAACTTGCAACACAAAGAGCAAGTCCGCAAAAAACTCCGCCGATTAAAGAAACTTTTATGTTAAGCTTTTCACGCGTTTCCTTTTTTTTGCCTAAAAATTTAAAGCAAAAAATTACGGGTAAAAGCGTTAGCCCGCCGATAAGCGTTCTTGTTGCGTTATATGTAAACGGCTCGACAAAGTCCATTCCCTCGCTTTGGGCTACAAAGCAAGTACCCCAAATCAGTGCTGCAATAAAAAGAATAAAATTACCTTTAAGATTCTTTAACATAATATCCCCTATTTGATAATAATAGTACCAACAGATTTTACCACATAATATAACAAAAAACAACTTTGATTTTAAATTTGCACCAATAAAAATATTTTTCATATATTATATGGGTGATAGTGTGAAAAATCACACTATCACGATTTATATCGCCCGCTAAGTTTGCCGCTTTGCGGCAATGAGCGATGGCTGAATTTCCATACACGCCTTATCCGCCCACGATAAGGTTATGATGATTTTAATTTCTATTTGTGGGCGGAAAGGCTTTGGAAATTATTATGAAATTTACTTATACTCCAAATTGGCTCGCAAGAAAACAGATTTATTACGAACCGGATGCCAAAGCAGTTATAGAAGGCAGCAAGGATTATCCGACATTAAACGGAGAGGTTCTTTTTTATCAGCTGCACGACAGCGTACTTATAATAGCTAGCGTTGGGCATTTACCAAAGACAGAGAACGGCTTTTTTGCATTTCATCTTCACGACGGA
>JAFLSL010000231.1 GCA_022510985.1 Ruminococcus sp.
ATTTGATTTTCATAATATTGATTATTCATTTAGTTTATATTTTATCCTGTTTTCCGAATAAACTACCCTCATTCTCTCCAAAGAAAAAACGCCCAATGGGCGTTTTTTCTATACATTAATTCAAATTTTAAGATTTAAAGTGCCGAATAACCAAAGCTGTTAACGAGTGCTTCTATCTTCTCTCCGCCTGCACAGAACGGACATTGATGAGGTTTATAGCTTTGGTAATCCCCGAGGTCGTTCGGATTAAAGATTGAGTTCACGGGGTGTCCGTCGCACTCGTCTACTGTTGCGAAAATTGACGAAACGCCGACAATATTTCCGCCGTAGTATTTAATGGCGTCGATTGCCGCGAGGGCACTTTTTCCTGTTGTAACGGAGGCTGCAAGAATAAGAACGTGCTTACCCGCAAGCATCTGGGTCAGGTTATCTCTGAACATAAGCTGACCGCCGCCGATATATTCGGGCGAAAGCACATAGATAGTCTGGTGAGCGTTCAGGTTGACAAAATTGTCCTCTGTAAGCTCATTCGCAAGAAATGCTCCGATAACCTCTGTTCCGTCAAGGCAAAGGATTGTATCGACAATAGTGTTGGAACGGTAAGCGTGCACCATTTCTTTAGCAACCGCCTTAGCCTCAGAAAGACGGTTCTTCTGTGTTGTAACATCTATATAATAGTTAGTGTGGCTGTGCATTGTTGCAAAATGACCTTTTGTAACACGCAGGAACACGTTTTGATTTTTAGTTCTGATTTTATATTCTCGTGACATATTAAGCCTCCTGTGTCTAATATACCATATATTTTACAACATATCCGTATAATAATCAATAGTTTTTAGACAATATTTACAATTTTATATAAAACAACAGGTATCCAAAAGCGGATACCTGCTTTAATTTATATTATTTCAATTTTAATTTCGTCATCAACAACTGATGCATGGACGCCTGCTATTTCACCATCGCGGTGCAAAATAAGCTCGTTTGTAATTTTATCCTCAACATTTTTGCGGATAAAATTGCGAAGATCTCTTGCTCCGCTTTTGCCGCTTGACGCTTTTTCTGCTACAAGCTTGCAGACATTTTCGTCGTAAGTAAATCGAATACCTTTTTCTGCGAGCGGCTCTTTATACTCTGAGAGCATAAGGTCGGAAATCTTGTTATAATCATCAGAGTTAAGACTTCTGAACACAAGTACCTCGTCAACACGAGCAATGAACTCAGGTCTTAAAAATTCTCTAAGTCCCTTAAGTGCTCTCTCCTTAACCATATCGTCCTCTTGCTTTCCAAAGCCGAGGGCGTTTTCACTCTTTTCGGAGCCAGCGTTAGATGTCATAACGACTACCGTGTTTTCGAAGTTGACGCTTCTTCCCTGTGCGTCAGTTACACGGCCTTCATCTAGAATTTGAAGTAGAATATTCAAAACATCGGGGTGTGCTTTTTCTATCTCGTCAAAAAGCAGTACAGAATACGGACGACGGCGAACCTTTTCAGTCACCTGACCAGCCTCGTCATAGCCGACATATCCCGGAGGTGAGCCGATAATTTTAGACACAGAGTGCTTTTCCATAAACTCGGACATATCAAGTCTGATGAGTGTTTCAGGGGTATCGAAAAGTTGCTGTGAAAGCACCTTTACAAGCTCGGTTTTTCCGACACCTGTCGGACCTACAAATATAAATGACGCGGGTCTGCGGCGAGGTGAGATCTGAACTCTGCTTCTGCGGATTGCCGCGGAAAGAGCCTCAACAGCCTCATCCTGACCTATGATTTTCTTTTTGAGTTCATCTTCTAAATCAGCAAGCTTGCTTAGCTCGTTCTCGCGAATTCTGCTGGATGGAATACCTGTCCAAAGCTCAATAACCTTTGCAATATCCTCTTCGGTTACAGGTGCGTTGACCTTTTCGAGGTCAATTTCAGCAAGCTCTCTGTCAACTCGTGCAATTTTTGAACGAACGTCAGCCAGTCTTTCGTAGTTAACTTCTTCCTCGTTCTCAAGCTCGGTCATATCTTCGCTGAAACGTTTTTTGCTCATCATAAGGCGGTCGTATTTTTCCATTTCCTTATTACGAAGTGCCGCACAAGCACAGCTTTCGTCGAGCAAGTCTATCGCTTTATCAGGCAAAAATCTGTCGTTTATATAGCGTTCTGAAAGAACTACTGTCTTTCTCACAATATCGTCATCAACTCTTACTCGGTGGTGAGCCTCATAGTAGCCTTTTACGCCATTTATTACTTCAATTGTATCCGCAACCGAAGGCTCTCCGACCTTTACAGGCTGGAAACGTCTTTCGAGTGCACTGTCTTTTTCAATATGTTTTCTGTACTCATTAAATGTAGTTGCACCGATAACCTGAACCTCACCTCGTGAGAGTGCAGGTTTAAGGATATTAGCGGCGTTCATTGTACCCTCGCTGCTGTCGCCGGCACCGACGAGATTATGTACCTCGTCAATAAAGAGGATAATGTTACCCGCTTCTTTAATTTCCTGAGTAAGCCCCTTTATACGGCTCTCAAACTGACCTCGAAATTGCGTACCGGCAACCAAAGAGGTTAAATCAAGCAGATATATTTCCTTATCAACAAGTCTGAGCGGAACATTTCCGGCGGAAATTCTGAGTGCCAATCCCTCGGCTATAGCGGT
>JAFLSL010000232.1 GCA_022510985.1 Ruminococcus sp.
CGTCAAATGTATCGAATGCCATATTCTCACCATCCTTTATTTTATTTTAGCACAAAAATGATAAAATGTATAGTATTATTTGTTGACTTTTTAAGATTAAAATGATAACATATTTTACGGAAGGAAGTGTGGAAAAAGTGGAAAATTATATAGTTTATGTTTGGGTGATTTTCGCAGCATTTATGCTGATTTGCGAGGTTTTAACTACCCAGCTCGTATCAATTTGGTTTGTAATCGGCGGTGTCGCTGCGGCGATAACCTGTATTTTTACCGATAATATACTTATCCAGTCGCTTGTTTTTATTTTAGTTTCGTTAATTTCTTTAATTGCGACTCGTCCTTTAGTAAAAAAGTTTATGAGAAACAAAAAACAACCGACCAATTCAGACCGACTTATCGGAAGAGTTGGTATTGTTACAATAGACATCATAAATCTTAAAGGTGAAGGACAGGTTAACGTAGACGGCAAAATCTGGAGTGCAAGAAGCGTTGACGGCCGTGAAATAAAATCAGGTGCAAATGTCAGAATAACTTCTATCGAAGGTGTTAAATTATTAGTAGAGGTTGTTTAATTGTCTATTTAATTCTAAGGGGGAATTATAAATGCCATTTGTTTTAATTTTAATTATTTTAGCAGCAGTTTTAATTGTAATAGTAAGAAATATTAAAATTGTTCCTCAGGCTCACGCTTTCGTTGTTGAGCGTTTAGGAGCTTTTTACGCAACATGGGATACAGGACTTCATTTGAAAGTTCCTTTTATTGACCGTATTTCAAAGAAGGTATCTCTTAAAGAGCAGGTTGTAGATTTTCCGCCTCAGCCTGTAATTACTCGCGATAATGTAACTATGCAGATTGATACTGTAGTATATTTTGAGATTACAGACCCTAAGCTCTATACCTACGGTGTTGAAAATCCTTTAGCTGCTATCGAAAACTTAACTGCAACAACCTTACGTAATATCATCGGTGATCTCGAGCTTGACTCAACATTAACCTCTCGTGATACAATTAACGATAAAATCCGTATAATACTTGACGAGGCTACAGATGCGTGGGGTATTAAAGTTATCCGCGTAGAGCTTAAAAATATTCTACCGCCGAGAGAAATTCAGGACGCAATGGAAAAGCAGATGAAAGCTGAGCGTGAGAGACGTGCACGTATTCTTGACGCAGAGGGTGAGAAAAGAAGTCAGATTCTTGTTGCCGAGGGTATGAAGGAATCAGCTATTCTTAAGGCAGACGCCGTAAAAGAGCAGAAAATCCGTGAGGCCAGCGGTGAAGCTGAAGCTATTCTTACAGTGCAGAGAGCTAACGCTGACGCAATTAAAATGCTTAACGAAGCTTCTCCTTCCGATCCCGTTATTGCTATTCGCAGTCTTGAGGCATTCGCTAAGGCTGCCGATGGTAAAGCGACAAAAATTATCGTACCTTCCGATATTCAGAATATGGCAGGCTACGTAACCTCTCTTAAAGCTCTTTGGGAGAATGATAAAACTGAAAAATAACTATGTTAACCGACTGTTTTTGCAGTCGGTTATTTGTTTATCTTTTACAAAAATCTACAATAATTTTATATTTAATCAACTTTTATAATGAAATATTGAAATTGATGTTTGTTCTATTGAATAAATTTTAAATTTTTAGTATAATATAAGGGTATTTTTAAAGTTTGAAAAAAGGAGCTTTATTATGAAAAAAGTTGCTGTAATTATGGGTTCTGACAGCGATTTCAAAGTTGTTCAGAAAGCAGTTTTAAAGTTAAAAGAATTTGGTGTTCCGTACGAGGTAAGAGTTATGAGTGCTCATCGAACTCCCGATGAGGCTGCCGAGTTTTCAAAGAACGCTGAGGCTAACGGTTTCGGAGTTATTATAGCCGCTGCCGGTATGGCTGCTCACCTCGGCGGAGTTTTGGCAGCACACACCACACTGCCTGTTATAGGAATTCCGATTAAATCCGCCGCCTTTGACGGAATGGATGCACTTTTAGCTACTGTTATGATGCCTCCTGGAATTCCCGTTGCTACAGTAGGAGTGGACGGTGCTGCTAATGCCGCAATTTTAGCTACTCAGATGCTTGCTTTATCTGATGATGAACTCAGCGAAAAACTCAAGAATATGAAGGCTGATATGGCACAAGGTGTTGCTAAAAAGGACGAGGACATTAGAAGAAAGGCTGCAGAACTTTGAGAAGTGTTGTAATCGATAAAAGCCGTGACAAAGTAAATGACGAATGCGGAGTTTTCGGCTTTTATAACAATGACAATTTTGATATTGTTTCTCTGACCCATGACGGGCTTTACGGTCTTCAACATCGAGGTCAGGAAAGTGTGGGAATAACTGTAATAAAAGACAGAGAGCCTTATACTGTAAAAGATCTTGGAATTGTATCTACGGTTTTTACTGAAAAACATCTAAAAAAATTACCGAAGGACGGAAAAATTGCTGTCGGACACGTGCGTTATACATCCCACAGCTTTCTCGATCGTGCGGCAACTCAACCTCTTGTCATGAGATACATAGAAGGCTCACTATTGCTTGCAAATAACGGTGCGATTACAAATTTCCCTGAAATTCGAAAAAAACTTGAGAGAGGCGGAGCAATTTTCCAATCCAACTCTCATGCGGAAGTAA
>JAFLSL010000233.1 GCA_022510985.1 Ruminococcus sp.
CTACGGCTACGTTTATGTAGCACAGGTTGCTATGGGTGCTAACAACAATCAGGTGCTCAAGGCTATGGTTGAGGCTGAAAGCTACAACGGACCTTCAATCATCATCGCTTACGCTCCGTGTATCAACCACGGTATCAAGGGCGGTATGGGAATCGCTCAGGATGAAGAGCAGAAGGCTGTTGACGCAGGTTATTGGAACATCTTCCGTTATGATCCGAGACTTGCTGACGAGGGCAAGAACCCGTTCATCCTCGACTGCAAACCGCCTCAGGCATCCTATCGTGACTTTATTATGGGCGAAGTTCGTTACAACGCACTTTCCCGTAAGTTCCCCGAAAGAGCAGAGGCACTCTTCGAGGAAGCTGAAACAGTTGCAGAGAAGAAGTACGCTCACCTTGCTAAGCTCGCAAGCTTCGAGGACGCTACCTGATAAATCTGTAATTTTAAGTTTACAATTAAGACCTGCGGACAGCATATGCTGTCCGCAGTTTTTCTGTTATTGTAAAGTTTTCACAAAATGAAAAATATCTATACAAACCCGATTTTTTGTGATACAATTATTATATATAATTATTGAGGAGTGGTTTGTTGGATATTTTCCAAGGCTTTGACTTTTCAATTCTTGATTTTATATATAACTATATTCGATGCGATTTTCTTGACCCGATTATGGCGGGGGCATCGTATTTTGCCTCAAACGGTATCGGCTGGATAGTCCTCGGTTTTATTCTTCTGATACCGAGAAAAACGCGTGCCGCAGCGGCGACCGCACTGGTTGCGATTGCTATAGGGTTCTTTTTCGGCGAGGTTGTAATTAAGAATATCGTTTGTCGTATTCGTCCGTATGACGCCTACGAGGCTTTTCATTGTGCGGTTATGCCTTTTAGTCTCAACGCAGGCAAGGAAACAAGCTTTAGTTTTCCGTCAGGGCATACCTGCTGCTCGTTCGCCTCGGCGATTAGTTGTTTTAAAATAAACCGAAAGGTCGGTTTAATCACGCTTTTTGCCGCGGGATTAATCGGGTTTTCAAGGCTCTATAATTATGTACATTATCCGACAGACGTCCTCGGCGGAATGTTGCTCGGAATATGTGCGGGATTACTCGCAATATATATATTTAAAAAGCTTAATCTTGATAATAAAATTATAAAAAATATTTAGAGGTTGTTATGGAAAGATTAACGGTAAAAAATCTGTATAACTTAGAGGAAACCATCGCGGCGGATTTGCTTTCAAAGGTTACATATCCGTGGGAGGCACTCTCGCAAATCGGAGATTTTATCAAAAAGCTCGGACCCACCCTTGACCCTGAGATTTTTGAGAAAAGGGGAGAGGATATCTGGGTTGCAAAGAGTGCGAATGTTTTTGATTCAGCTTATCTTCACGGACCGCTTATTATCGATGAAAATGCCGAGGTAAGACAATGTGCCTTTATCCGCGGAAACGCTATCGTCGGAAAAAAGGCTGTTGTCGGAAACTCAACCGAGCTTAAAAATTCAATTCTGTTTAACTGTGTGCAAACTCCGCACTATAATTATATCGGCGACAGTATTCTCGGCTATAAATCCCACACGGGTGCCGGTGTAATCACCTCGAATTTAAAGAGCGACAAAAGCTTAGTTACCGTTAAGCTCGGCGATAAAAAAATTGAAACGGGCGTTAAAAAATTCGGTGCGATGCTCGGCGACAATGTCGAGGTCGGTTGCAATTCCGTGCTAAATCCGGGAACGGTTGTCGGAAAAAACACCAACATTTATCCGCTTTCTTTTGTTCGCGGTTATGTTCCCGAAAACTCGATTTTTAAATCGCAGGATAATGTTGTTACTAAAAAATAGGAGGAAATTATGAAAAAGCTTATATCATTAATTTTATCTGTTTTGATACTCTGCTCTGTAGCAGTAGTCACTCCTGCATTCGCAGCGGACGATACCTATGTAAAAGGTTCTGTGATTAAGGTTACATTTACCGCTGACGATATTTCAATACCTTTTACCGCTATGGAAGGCTCGCTTAACTTCTCAACGCACGTAAATCTTGTTGAGGACAGTGTTGAATTTGCACATATCGGCGACGTGGAATTTAATGTAAACGGAAACGAGATTTTATTTAATTCTACCAGCCTTCAGAATTACGATATTAGTTCGGATAAGGTGATTGTAAGTGCCGAGTTTAATGTTGTTAAGAATGTGACGGGTTTACCGATTCAGGCTGAAATCAGCGATGTTTATTATATTGATGGGGCGGAGTTCAAGGAGCTTGAAGGAATAACGCTTCCGTATAAATTGAGTGCAAATGTTGATATTATCAGCACTCCCGAAACTACAGAACCCGAAACCTCAGAGAGTACCACTGCTGAGAGTACGTCTGTTTCCGAAACAACAACCGCTACGGAAAGCACAGAAACAACCTCGTCCACTCAGAACACAACCGATTCCGAAGAAACTACAACAACTACCGAATCAACCGCTCCGACTACTGCAACCGAAACTGTCCAGCCGACAACCGAGCCTGTAGAAACCACAGACCCGACCGCTCCTTCTTCTACAACAACTAATCCGACAGAGGAACCAAAGCCAACTCAGCCGACAACTGCAAAGCCTGCTCCAAACGTAGGCCCCGGT
>JAFLSL010000234.1 GCA_022510985.1 Ruminococcus sp.
ATTAAAATCCTCGTTATAAATAATCTGAAGCCTATTTCAACTTTTGTAGTAATCCCCGGATTTTTTTCTCTCGTATATGTTGAAAACAAGGGTGCAGCATTTGGTATGCTTTCTAACGCACGCTGGGTTTTCATTATATTTACTTTAGCAGTTATTATCTTTTTAATTGCTTTTCTATTTAAAAAGAAACCGACGAGTAAGCTGTTAAATACAGCTTTAATCCTTATAATAGGCGGTGGAATCGGAAATCTTATCGACAGAATTTTTTATGGATATGTAGTAGATTATTTAAGTATCAGCTTTTTTCCACCCGTATGTAATTTTGCCGATTACTGCGTGACGGTAGGAGCCGTAATTTTGGTTATTTACTTATTATTCTTTTCTGATTATCTAAAAAAAGATAAAGGATTAAAAAATGAACAAGCTTAATTTTATTGTCGATAAGAACTTTGAGAAAATGCGGATTGATAAATTTCTTGCGGAAGAAATCGAAGAATTAACCCGTTCGGCTGCAGCCACGCTTATAGAAAAAGATAACGTAATAATAAACGGAAAGTCAATTAATAAAAATTATAAGCTTAGGGAGGGGGATAAGATCGAAATAGAAATCCCCGCTCCTGTCTTATACGAGGCTAAGGCTGAAAAAATTCCGCTTGATATTGTTTATGAGGACAATGATTTAATTGTCGTAAATAAGCCGAAGGGAATGGTTGTTCATCCTGCAGCAGGTAATTTTGAAGGAACGCTCGTTAATGCCTTGTTGTATCATTGTAAAGATAATCTTTCAGGAATTAACGGTGTTTTACGCCCCGGTATTGTACATAGAATTGATAAAAACACAAGCGGTTTGCTTATAGTTGCTAAAAATGACAAAGCTCATAAACATTTGGCGGAGCAGATTAAAGAGCATAGCTTTACTCGTGAGTATGAGGCTATAGCTGTCGGAAACATAAAGGACGATAAAGGTACTGTTGATGCACCGATTGGCAGACATCGTACTGATAGAAAACGTATGACAGTAACCGATCGTAACTCAAAAAATGCGATTACACATTATGAAGTTATAGCACGATATAAGGGTTATACTCAAATAAAATGTATTCTTGAAACAGGTAGAACCCATCAGATTAGGGTTCATATGGCTTATATCGGTCATCCGGTCTCGGGCGATGATGTTTACGGCATAAAAAAAGAAAAGGTTAATTTCGAGGGGCAATGTCTTCACGCTCGCAAAATCGGTTTCGTTCATCCAAGTACAGAAGAATACCTTGAATTCACATCTGAGCTACCTGAGTATTTTAGAAATCACTTAGATAAGCTCGAAAAAATTTCTAAATAAAATTCTTTTTTAAAAAAAATACTTGCATTTATACTTTGGTTGTGATATTATATTATGGCATTTGGATACCGTTACTTTGGTAATGGGGTTCAATAAACGGCTTATGCCGCAATTTGAAGCGGATGGTCCTCTGCATCATTTGATGTATGAACGTCTGAAATTTTTAGGAGGTTCAATATGGACGCATTAAAGACAATTGTTGCTGATTCTGTGAAATCAGACGCTCCCCAGTTCGGTATTGGTGATACTGTAAAAGTTTCAGTTAATATCCGTGAGGGACAGAGAGAAAGAATCCAGATGTTTGAAGGCACTGTTATTGCCAAGAGAGGTTCAGGAGTTGCTGAGACCTTTACAGTAAGACGTGTAGCCTATGGTGTTGGAGTAGAGAGAGTATTTCCTTTACATTCACCTAACGTCAGAAACGTTGAGGTTATTCGCCGCGGTAAGGTTAGAAGAGCTAAGCTTTATTATCTCCGTGACCGTGTTGGTAAAGCTGCAAAAGTTAAGGAACAGGTCTAATAGTAAGCAAGGGGACTGTTCAAGTCCCTTTTTTACTTTCTTATACTGAAGGTGTTTAATATGGATTCTGAGGTCAAGAATCAAGAACAAGAAAAAACAGAAAAAGAAATTTCAAAGAAAAAATACGGAGCAAAGACTATCCATCTCAAAAAATCCGAGGGTACAGCTAGCCTTTATGAATGGGTACATTCACTTGTTTTTGCTGTTGCTGTGGTTGTTATTTTACTGACATTTTTTATAAGGCTTGTTGATGTCAGCGGTACTTCTATGAAGCAGACCTTGCAGCATGAAGATAAAGTTATAGTTACGAATTTTTTCTATACACCTAAGCAGGGTGATATTGTTGTAATAAGCCATGGTGCGGAATACTCCGAGCCCATTATTAAGCGTGTAATCGCAACAGAGGGGCAATCTCTTGAAATTGATTTTAAAAGCGAGAGTGTCATAGTAGACGGAGTTGAGCTTAAAGAGGATTATATCCAAGGTCATACTCATCAGGAAGACGGCGAAATTCCTAAGGTTATTCCCGAAGGAAAAGTTTTCGTAATGGGTGATAACCGAGGTGTTTCTATGGACAGCCGTTCAAGGAAAATCGGACTTATTGATGTTGACGACGTAATCGGAAAAGCCAGATGCGTTGTGTATCCTTTTACGGATATGAAATTCCTCGGATAAATTTTAAATATTCTGTTGTTAAATACTCACATCTGTTTTATAATAGATGTGAGTTTTCTTTT
>JAFLSL010000235.1 GCA_022510985.1 Ruminococcus sp.
GTGGTCGACATAGCGGCGGATGCTATCTGTATATTCTCTTAAAGAACTATAATTCAAAATAGGAATAAAATCGTTCCAATATCCCGCCTCGCCGCATCTTACTGAAGCGTAGCGGAATTGGTCGTTATCCTCCAAGGCTGTGTACCTGATGTACGAGTTGTCAAGCAGAGGGCTTGCAGACGTGAGGTAAACAATCAGCCAGCCGTACTCCGTTAGCTTTTTCGCAAGCTCAAGATAAAGTCTGTTCTTAAAATCCGAATAATCTGCTCCGCTTTGCTGTGCAGCGGTACGGATAAAGCCGTCGGAAAAGGAAAAATTATAATGAATTCCCGAGAACAGCATCTTCATCTTGCCGTATTTGGTTGCCAGATAGCTACGGTAATCTTCTCTTTGCTTACACTTTTCGGAAAATTTTGCGATATGAATATCGTCCTCTCCCGATACATACGGAGGGTTTGAAAAGGGCCAGAGAAGCTCGCCGTTTTTCTTTATCTTCGAGTAGGTCTTGTTATGTAACTTTTCAAGATGTTCAACAAGTTTCTCGCTGTCGGTAAAAATATCGCTGATAAATTCTATTTGATTTTCGCAGAAATCGCGGTCAATATTCTTTTCGTTTTCATCGAAAGGGTGCGGAGTGTGAGCGAGCCTGCCGCCGCTCGTTATCCGCAGACTTTCTTTTTCAATTCCGATTTCGTCTTTTTTTGATTCGTTACGCAGAATTGAACATTTAAAATCTATTGGCATAGTTACTCACCTGTTAAATTACATAGTAGTTTGCGTAGATTTCTGTCAATTGGTCCACAATATCCTGAATAGTTATACTCTCAAGATATTCGTCAATAACATTTTTTAAACCCTGCCATACAAAATAACACGGGTCGTCATAAATAGAATAACTTCCCATAGTCTCGGGGACAGGAGAGAGCGAGCCTTCTGTGAGTTTCAACACTCTGCCTACAGAGCAACACTCGGGTGAAACAGCAAGGCGATAACCGCCCTGGAAACCGCGGTTAGTCTGCAAAATATGGCTTTTGTTGAGAGTAGAAACTATCTGCTCAAGATATTTTTTAGAGATATTCTGCCGCTGAGCAATGTCCTTAAGTGCAATATATCCGTCATTTTTATGCTGAGCAAGGTCAATTAACATTCGTATAGCGTATACGCCCTTTGTCGAAATTCTCATAGCAACACCTTCTGTAACCTAATAATACCATAGGTTTAGTAGGTTTTCAAGTGTAAATATATAATTTATGTAATTTTTATTAATTTACTTATAAACCGTGTACAAATAATTAAAACGGCTTAAACATAGTGTTTAAGCCGTTTTTCTATATATTGAGACTACAATTTGGATTTAAATCTTTTTTATTTCGTTCCGAAGATTCTGTCGCCGGCGTCGCCGAGACCGGGGCAGATGTAGGCTTTTTCGTTCAGACAACGGTCGAGTGCACCGATATAAAGTTCAACGTCCGGATGTGCCTTTGTAAACGCCTCAACTCCCTCGGGAGCGGCGATAATGCACATACACTTAATGTCCTTGCCGCCCTGAGCCTTAATTTCATTAACCGCGTCAATCAGCGAGCCGCCTGTTGCGAGCATAGGATCGACCACAACAATCAGTCTCTGCTCAATAAAGGGTGGCAGCTTGCAGTAGTACGGATGCGGAATGTGTGTTTCCTCGTCGCGGTACATACCGATATGTCCAACCTTTGCACTGGGAACGAGAGCGAGCATTCCGCTGACCATCCCAAGTCCTGCACGGAGAATGGGTACAATCGCCATTTTCTTTCCGTCGATTACCGGCTGAACGGTATCCTCAATCGGGGTCTTAATTTCAACATCGCGGGTCGGTAGGTCAGCGAGAGCTTCGTAGCCCATCAGTATCGCAATTTCCTCGACAAGCTTGCGGAACTCGTTTGTGCCGGTGCTTTCCTTACGCATCATTGTGATTTTGTGTTTAATCAGCGGGTGATTCATATAATGTACATTTGCCAAAATAAAAACTTCCTTTCTTTATGGCTCAATGTCTTTAATTTGAGCCATTGTATAGTTTAATATTACAAAAAACCCGCTTAAAAGTCAATCAAAAACAACAATAAGGCGAAAATGATAAAAAATACAAGAAAAATGTTGAAATTATGCAGTTTTTTAGGTATAATGACAATAATAAAAACCACATTAAAATTTAAGGAGGAAACGAAAATGAAAATGATTTATGGCGTAAAAGACAAGCCTAAATTCGGACAGCTTATTGTGTTCGCTTTCCAGCAGCTTCTTGCTATTATGGCGGCTACAATTGCGGTGCCGATGATTGTAGGCAACGGAATGAGCACTTCAGCGGCTCTGTTCGGAGCGGGTGTCGGAACACTTGTGTATGTTGCTTTTACTAAAGCAAAAAGCCCTGTATTCCTTGGTTCATCGTTCGCGTTCTTAGGATCGATGGCGGCTGCGTTCGCCGGAGCAACTTCCGTATCTCTCGGCTTTGTCGGACTTATTATCGGTGCGATTTTAGCGGGTCTTGTTTATGTAGTCCTCGCGATTGTTGTTAAGGTTGTAGGTGTAAACTGGATTTCAAAGCTTA
>JAFLSL010000236.1 GCA_022510985.1 Ruminococcus sp.
AGTTTGAAATTGAGTTGGATAATTAAACAACATATGAAAAAAATGAAGAAGACAATGGGAAAGATTAAAAGGAAGTTTTTTGTAATAGGAAAGAGACTTTGAATAAAACATAATACAGCTTTTCGTACCTGATTTATTTAGTTTTTTACATTAATAGGAGTTGACAAAGTGAATGAAAAGAGATCTTGACAGACAGGGTAGGATAGTATATTTTGATTGACTAAGAATATTAGCGACGTTCGCGGTTGTGATGATACATTGTTGCAGTAAAGACTCTTTAGAAACTGCACGACATATCAATGGTACTCTAAATTTTTATTTCAGTTTGTCTCAGTGGGCAGTACCTGTATTTGTTATGATTAGTGGGGCACTGTTCTTAGGACGGAGATTTCCTTACAAAAAGTTGTTTAAAAATAGCATTCTTAGAATTGCAACTGCTTTTATATTTTGGTCTGTATTGTATGCTTGCTGGCGGTATTTTGTGACACATGAGAAACATACTGTGAGGGAATTAGTACTTTCTATTATAAAGGGGAATTATCATATGTGGTTTCTTTTTATGATAGTAGGGTTGTATTTGATTGTACCATTTTTAAATAAGATAGTAGAAAATCGCAAGATAACTTTCTATTTTGTTTTTTTATCGTTTTTGTTTGCATTTCTATTTCCTCAGATAACCAGGATAATTGGATTAAAGTATAATGGGGCGTCTATGGTATTCAATGAATGGATATCTAAATTTAATTTGGAATTCGTGCTAGGATATTCCGGATACTTTGTATTAGGTTATTTGCTTAACGAGATACATATAACAAAAAAAGTGAAAATTGCTGTATATACTTTAGGTTTTTGCGGATTTGCGGTTACTGTGTTTGCCAGCGGATGTATGACTGGAATTGATGAATTAAGTATTTTTATAGATGAAAAAGACGTTAATGTTTTAGCGATGTCAATTGCAGTATTTGTTTTTGCAAAGCAACATTTGAACAAACCGCTTAAAAGTGAAAAATTGATGCGTTTATTATTGTTCTTTTCAAAATGCACCTTTGGCACGTATTTAATTCATCCGCTTGTGATTGATTGCTTAAAAAGATTTGCGGGAATTACCAATCTTTCATTCAATCCGATAATTGCTGTACCTGTGCTTGCGGTATTTGTGTTTATATGTGCTATTGGTATTTCTGCAATCCTCAATAAAATACCTTTTGTAAAAAAATGGATTGTTTAACTATTACACCAATATAGGAGTTGAGAGTGTGACTGATTTTAAGTCTATAAAATGGAAAGATAATGACAAACTAAAGCTGCTGATTATCGTCGGCACGCGACCTGAGATTATAAGGCTTGCGGCGGTGATTAATAAGGCGAGAAAGTATTTTGATACGATTCTGGCACATACGGGTCAGAACTATGACTACAATCTTAACGGCGTATTCTTCAAGGATTTGTCGCTTGACGATCCTGATGTGTATATGGATGCGGTCGGTGCTGACCTCGGCGAAACGATGGGTAATATTATAGCGAAGTCGTATCAGCTGATGGCACAAATCAAACCCGATGCGGTGCTTGTGCTGGGTGATACGAACTCTTGCCTTTCCGTTATCGGTGCAAAGCGTCTGCATATCCCGATTTTTCATATGGAGGCGGGTAATCGCTGCAAGGACGAGTGCCTTCCAGAGGAGACGAACCGACGTATTGTCGATATTATTTCCGATGTTAACCTTGCTTACAGTGAGCATGCACGTAGATATCTTGCCGATACAGGTCTGCCGAAGGAGCGTACTTATGTGACAGGTTCTCCGATGGCAGAGGTTTTGCACAGCAATCTTGTACAGATTGAGGCTAGCGATATTCACGAAAAACTGGGGCTTGAAAAAGGCAAATATATTCTGCTCTCCGCACACCGCGAGGAAAATATCGACACCGAAAAGAACTTTATAAGCCTGTTTACGGCGATAAATAAAATGGCAGAAAAGTACGATATGCCGATTCTATACTCCTGCCATCCACGTTCAAAAAAGCGTTTGGAGAAAAGCGGATTCGTATTGGACAGGCGTGTCATACAGCACGAGCCGCTAGGCTTCCATGATTACAACTGCTTGCAGATGAACGCATTTGCGGTTGTGTCTGACAGCGGCACACTTCCCGAGGAGAGTAGTTTCTTTACAAGCATAGGCAAGTCTTTCCCTGCGGTATGTATCCGCACTTCCACTGAACGTCCCGAGGCACTCGACAAGGCGGGATTTATTCTTGCCGGTATTGATGAAAAGAGCTTATTGCAGGCGGTTGAGACTGCTGTTGAGATGAATAAAAACAACGATCTCGGAATTCCTGTACCCGATTATGTAGACGAGAATGTTTCCGATAAGGTTATCAAAATCATCCAGTCCTACACCGGCGTGGTGAATAAAATGGTTTGGAGAAAAGACATATGAATATATTAGTAACCGGTGCGAAGGGTATGGTCGGACAGGCTTTAGTCGCGAATTTGAAGAATATTCGTGACGGCAAGAACACCACCAGACCTGAGCTGAAAATTGAAGAAATCTACGAATACGATATTGACGGTACCGA
>JAFLSL010000237.1 GCA_022510985.1 Ruminococcus sp.
TGCTCTGAATGAGGAACAGCTCGATTTGCGTATCAGGCGAGATTTTGAGGAAAATATAAACAAAAGTGTATCAAATTCCCTCTCAAAACTATTGCCACGAAAGCTTATCCCTGTTATACTTAAAAGGTGGGGAATAGACGCTCTAAAGAAGTGTAATTCCGTTACAAAAGAGGAGCGAAAGGCTCTTCAGAATATCTTAAAGGATTTTACATTAACTATTACAAAACCCCGACCAATCAGCGAGGCAATAATAACCTCAGGCGGAGTAAAGGTAAGCGAAATTAATCCGAAAACAATGGAAAGTAAAATAGTAAAAAACCTCTACTTTTCCGGCGAAGTAATTGATGTTGACGCTTATACAGGCGGTTTTAATTTAGTTATAGCGTGGGCTACCGGCAGACTTGCGGGAGAAAGTGCAGCGTTTTCCGATTAAAGAAAAAAAGGAGTAAAGTTATGTCTATAGCAATTGCAATTGACGGACCTGCAGGAGCAGGTAAAAGTACAATTTCAAAAGCCGCAGCAAAAAAGCTCGGTTTCATTTATATTGATACAGGTGCCCTTTATCGCACAGTAGGACTTGCGGCATCTCGTGCAGGTGTTGAGCCTGTTGAGGGCAACGAGGTTGACGAGCTTTTATCTAAAATAAATGTTGAGTTAACCTTTAATGATAAAGGAGAGCAAATTGTCCTTTTGGATAAAGAGGATGTTTCAGGACTTATCCGTACTCCCGAGGCTTCAATGACGGCGTCCAAAATTTCTGCTATTCCGTCAGTACGTGCTTATCTTCTCGATTTACAGCGTAATATGGCGAAAAAGGACAACGTAATTATGGACGGCCGTGATATAGGCACCGTAGTTCTCCCGAACGCTGACGTTAAAATCTTTTTGACCGCAGCTCCCGAGGCGAGAGCTGAAAGACGTTACAAAGAGCTTGTTGAAAAGGGTATGGACGTTAAGTACGAGGATATTTTAGAGGACGTTAAAACCCGTGACTATAACGATTCCCACCGTGCAATCGCTCCGTTAAAACAGGCGGATGACGCTGTTTTAGCTGATACAACCGAAATCGACTTGCAGGGAAGTATAGATTTAATTATTAAAATTATTAAGGAAAATAGCTAATGGCACAGTCTAAGGTACTCTATGCTGTAGGACGTGCAGTCTGCACTCCTATTATGAAATTAATCTACCGTTATAAGGTTATTAACAAAGGTAATATTCCAAACGATGGCAAAGGCTATATAATAGCCTCAAACCATCTCTCATATTCCGACCCCGTGCTTTTGGCACTCGGTCAAAAACGCAGACTTAATTTTATGGCTAAGGATGAGCTTTTTAAGAATAAATTCTTCGCTTTCCTTATCCGCCACCTTGGTGCATTCCCCGTAAAAAGAGGTGCGGGCGACGGCAAGGCGATTAAAAACGGCGAGGATCTTATTAACGAAGGTAACCTTATGACCATTTTTATCGAAGGCGGAAGAAGCAAAACGGGCGAACTTATGCGTCCGAGGAGCGGCTTTGCCGTTGTTGCCCAGCAGACAGGTGCGTCTGTAGTTCCTGCTTGTATTACAAAGGTTGGAAAAGGAAAATGGTATTCCAAACGAATTATACATTTTTCCGAGCCTATAACCATAGAGGAATTAGGTCTTGATTCAATCGATAGACGTGCTTTGAAAAAGGCGGGTACGATTGTTATGGACAAGATTAAAGAAATGAGAGAGAACGACTTAAATGAGTATTCAGATAGCTAAAACTGCAGGCTTTTGTTTCGGAGTAAACCGTGCTGTAGATATTGTGTACGATTTACTCGATAAGGGCGAAAAGGTTTGCACGCTCGGTCCGATTATTCACAATATGGAAATGGTAAGCGAGCTTCAAAGACGCGGCTGCAATGCTGTGGACAGTGTTGAAGATTGTCCTGAAGATGCGACTATTGTAATCCGTTCCCACGGAGTAGCAAAGAGTGTTATGGATAAAATAAACGAGCTTTCTCTAAAATGCGTAGACGCAACCTGCCCGTTTGTTAAAAAAATTCACAAAATTGTTACAGAGGCAGGCGAGAAGAATGTTCCTGTTTTAATCGCAGGAAATAAAAACCACCCCGAAATTCAGGGCATTATAGGCCATTCAAGCTCAAATTGTTATACCTTTAACAACGATGAAGAGCTTGTTAAACTCACGGATAATATTCCAATAAAGAATAATGATGACGTTTATGTAGTCGCACAAACAACTTTTTCAAAAAAAGAATGGAAAAAATGTTTAAAAACCGTAAAAAAGGTCTATACAAATGCGAAAATTTTTGATACAATATGTAAGGCTACATCTGAACGGCAAAAGGAAGCAGATCTGATTTCCGGCAATTCTGATTTAATGATAGTTATCGGCGACCGCCACAGTTCAAATACCGCAAAACTTTACGATATTTGCAAGAGTCGGTGTGCTAATACCTATCTGATTGAAACGGCAAAAGAGCTTGATAAAGATCTCGTTAGTAAATCTCGTTCAATCGGTGTAACTGCCGGTGCTTCAACACCGCCAAGGATAATAAAGGAGGTACTGGATACAATTA
>JAFLSL010000238.1 GCA_022510985.1 Ruminococcus sp.
AAATACTGTTAATGCTTTTTACGCGTCCGAATACAGTAATCTTGCTGCTCGAAATCTTTGATGCTCTTAGAATTTATTTCTTTTTATTTTCGATAAAACGATCGCGTTCGTTTTCCTGAAGAAAGAGAGCGTCCTCAATCTCTTTATATCCTATCGGGTCAAGATAACGCAGAGACAAATCCTCCAGCTCATCCTTTACGGCTTTCATACCGAGGCGATGAGCTATAGGTGCAAAAACCTCCATATTTTCACGCGATTTATCACGACGTTTCTGCTCGGGCATACATTCGATTGTACGCATATTGTGAAGTCTGTCGGCAAGCTTTACGATAATAACGCGAATGTCATTAGACATAGCGATAAGCATTTTTCGAACATTTTCAGCCTGCTGTTCTTCGCGTGAATAGAGCTTAATTTTAGAAATTTTCGTAAGTCCGTCTACGATATTAGCTACGTCTTTTCCGAATTCTTTACGAATATAATCGAGGTCGTATTCTGTATCTTCAACAACATCGTGAAGAAGTGCAGAAATTATACTGTCGGAATCCATACCGAACTGAGCAACTATACAAGCAACGGAAGTCGGGTGCAGAATATACGGAATACCCGAGATTCTTCTCTGGTCGCCGTGAGCTTTATCAGCGAGATTGTATGCTTTCTGAATTTTACGGGTATCGTAATTGTTGTTGCTTTTTTTAAGAATGGACAAAAGCTCGCTGAAATCCTGATAGTGTGCAACTTCATCGTATTTACTCATTTCGGTACACCTCCTTTAAGCTTTTTATTATTGACGCATCTTCGAGATTGACTTTACTTGCTACGTCAAGCATTTTTATTTCAATTTTATACATATCCTCATAAAGTGCGATTAGTTTTAACTCGTTCATAGCCTCTAAAATAACTTTTAACTTTCCGTAGGATACTTTATTTGAAAGTCCGTGTACGATAACGTCCAAAGAAAGATTAGTTAAATTTTTCTGCTGTTTTAAATATCTGTACACCAAAGCAAAATCATTTCTGTCGGGGATAATTGAATTTAAATCTTCTTTGCCGACACTTTCTCCGCTACAAAAATATTCAAAAACTCTGAGACTGTGAATGTAATCGACATTCTCAACATCAGAATACTTTATATCCTTTATTTTAACCGAAAGTGATTCAGTATTCCTATAAACATTAACATCCAAATTAACAGCTAAATCAACAATATCGCCGATTTTATACTGGAAATCATAGCTTGGGCAAGAGAATTTTATCGCTTGGATATGGGTATTTCCGCTTGTTAAATTTATACGGATATGCTTGTTATTAGAAAGCGGAGTAATACTTGCAATTTTAAGTTTTGAAAGTTGGAAAACCGGAACAGGATTGCCTACTCCGAAAGGCTCAAGATACGAGAGTGATTTTGCAAGCTCAACGTCAAGATATGCGGGATTAAGTTTGCAGTCAATATCAAGTGTATCATAAGGCATTTCGCCTTTTTTAGCCGCATACTCATTTATTTTGCGACGAAATTCATCGATTTTTTCATACTCAATTCCAAGACCGACAGCCATTTTATGACCGCCGAAATGGTCGACTATATCTTCGCAGGCAAAAACGGCTTCCCATAAATCGAAGCCCTCTACACTTCTTCCGGAACCTTTACATATTCCGTCAACCTCAGAAAGTATAATACAGGGCTTGCCGTAAATATCCCTTAATCTCGAACTTACAATTCCGATTACACCCTGATGCCAATCTTTTCCGTCAATTATAAGAACCCTGTCCTGGACTAAGGATGGATTTTTGGCGATAAGAATATTTATTTTTTCGAGGATTTCTTTCTCGATTTTCTGACGTTCAAAATTATTGTCGCTTAAATTCCGTGCAATTTCATCGGCTCTTTCGTAATCGTCGGTAATAAGAAGATTTACACAGTCATCGGACTGTCCCAGACGTCCGACAGCATTTATTCTCGGAACAATTGTGAAGGAAAGATTTTCGGCGTAAATTTTTTTACCCGAAAGTCCTGCGTGCTCGGCGAGCGAGGCTATACCCTGTCTGTCGCCGTTATTTATATTTCTAAGTCCTCGTTTTACAAACACGCGGTTTTCATCAACAAGCGGCATAACGTCGCCGATAGTGCCGAGTGTGATAATGTCGGAATAGTTATCAAGAAGCATATCAACGTCGGCATATTCTCCCTCAATTGCCATCACAAGCTTAAAAGCTACGCCGACACCTGAGATACTTTTAAACCTGCTTTTGCAGTCAGAACGATGCATATCGACAACAGCTACCGCATCAGGCAGAGTATCTGAGGGCATATGATGGTCGGTAACGACAGTTTCTATACCCAAAGATTTTGCGTAGGATATTTCATCAATCGCCGAAATTCCGTTATCTACGGTAACAATAAGATTTACGCCCTTTTCGTTCAGAAAGTCAACGGCTTTCATATTCATTCCGTAGCCTTCGTTTTCTCTGCTCGGAATGTAATACATAACGTTTGCACCAACGGTTTCAAGATATGAATATAAAAGTGCGGTAGAGGTTACTCCGTCGGCATCATAATCGCCGTAAACACAG
>JAFLSL010000239.1 GCA_022510985.1 Ruminococcus sp.
AACTTAAATTAAGTTTTCAGTGATACTTCTGCTTCATATGTTGTTGCCTCTGATGATTTTTTTGTCATTGTAGATTTTAAGCCGATTCTATAAGATTTACCCTTTTTTAATTTTAAATTTATGGTATTTGTCTTATTACCGTTATTTTTAATATACTTTGTTTTTTCAACATCAAACTCATAAGCAACAACGCCTAAAAAAACATATTTTGCATTCTTGTTATGCTTGAATTTTATAGTCAGAGTACGTGTTTTGGAATTATAAGACTTGCTTATAATTTTGGGAGCAGGCGGAGCAATGGAAAACTTTTTAATAATTTGTTTTCTATTCTTATATTTGCCTTTATATGTAACAATCTCTTTAGCCGTATCCTGTCCAATTTTTACGTTGTTCTTATAAGAAACGGTGTAATCTTTACCTTTCTTCAAACCTTTTAATTGTTTATAGTCCTTATAATAAGCTGTTTGAATTTTTTTGCCTGTATATTCTCTTGCACTAATAGCAAAAAGATAATGGTATGCACTTTTTGCACTTGCACTTATAGGGGCAACAATAGAGGTTGTTACTATTGTTGATATAATCAATGCTGTTAATATTATTGCTTTTGTTATGCGTAATTTCATTTTTAATACCACCTTTTAAAATTTTGCTGTCTTTAAATCAATAAATTACAATCATATTTATCATCACCTCAACTTAAAAGATAAAAAGGATATCTTCCTACACTTTGTTTTTGTTTCCCCCGAGGGGGCACTGACAGATAAAGGTCAGAAGAAAACAATATCGTACAATTTTGTTATCTAATCTGTCAGTGCAAAGGGAACTATATGAAAAGTCGAATATGAGTGAAGGTCTAATCAAAAAATCCCGGCAACCATTGTCCGTCAGTTGTAGGTTCGGTTGTCGGCTCTGTATATTCGATATATTGATTAATTTTAGATTGAGTATCAATACCTACACGAAACTTTTGAATTAAAGTAACGTCTAAGATATTAACTTCGCCGTCGCTGTTTATATCAGCACTTAAAATCTGCTTATCGGTTAAATTCATATATCCGTTTATTTTGGATAAATTCATTTGAAGATAGGTAGCATCTCTAATTGTGACTTTACCATCACCGTTTACATCACCTACTAAAACGCTTTCAGTTGCATATACATATGCGTTTATGCTTAATATGCTGATGATTAAACACAAAAGCATACATATGGTATAAATTATCTTTTTCATAAAGTTATCACCCTTTTTTTAAGAAGGCAGGGCAAAAATATTGCCCCGCCTTTTGGAAAATAATTGGAATTTCTATTTTGAATTAGAAACTCTCATTAAGCTTTGTTTATATTCTTTTTCTTTTTTGAGCTGAGAAGAAGGATTACGCCTGTACCGATACTTGCAATACCTAAACCTATAAAGAGCATAAAACCTGCCCCACCCGTAAGAGGTAGAGTAAATTTCTTGCTGTTATATATAATCTTCTGGTCGGTGTCAAAAGTATCTTTTGAAACTGTTACCTTGAAAGGAGCATTAAGAAGGTTATAACCGCTTACTGTCTTTGTTTCTACAATCCAATAATCTCTTTCGCTGTCCTCTGTATCGCCAACGTCAAGATATGCAATTTTTACAATACCGTCTTTATCAGATACAAAAGTATCTGTTGTCGTCCTGGAACTACTGTCTGTTGTACCAACAACGGGATTTCTACGGGCGATAGCATCTTCTTCTGATTCAAAGATTTGGAATTCAACTCCTGCTAATCCTGTACTTGTTCCTCCGATTGCCTTCTTAAATCTGTAGCCGAAGAATAAGAAGTTTACTGTATCAGAATCAATAGTGTTTGTTGAGGTTGTGTCATTAGTCTTTGTACTATACACAAGCTGAGCTGTGTTGCTACCGCTAAATTGTAATACTGCACAGATTGTAACATAGTAATCTGTATTCTTATCGAGCTTTGTTGTATCAAAGTCTATAACAACATCATACATTAAATTTTGCGGACTAGGGCTGGAATGATATGTTGCAGTAAAAGTATAAGCCGAAGAAGAAAGCTCTGTACCATCTTCTTTAGTAACCTTATACATTTTTGGAGTACCGCCATTTGAACGGTTAACAGTATCAGTTATCTTAAAAGTTTTAAGTTTAGACATATCAACGTTAGGTGTTGTTACTTTGAATGTATAATATGTATTCTTTTCGTCCTCTGTATAAACAACAGAAGAACTCTTGACTAAATCTGTGTTATCTCCCTTGGACTTATCAATAAATTTCTCAATCGCAGGCTTTGTGTTTGTAATGGTTATTTGATAAGGATTTTCGCTATCGAGAACTGCTTTTGATTTTGGATCGCAAATATATCCGTCAGCATTGATATAGAAAGTTGTTGTCTTATTATCGTTATCGAGAATATATCCCGAAGGAGCCTCAGTTTCAGTAAAGCGATAATATGTATTTACTCCCAAAGGATTAGTCGGTGAGAAAGCTCCGTTGCCGTCAGAAGTAAGTCCTGTTTCTACTGTAGTCCAAGTGCTGTTGTTTTCAGACTTTT
>JAFLSL010000024.1 GCA_022510985.1 Ruminococcus sp.
AGGGGAGAGCACAATCGGCGTGCTTTTCGGCTCGGTAAATACGAGTATATGGGAACAGCTCAAACCGATTATTCTGTGCTATATTCTCTTCGGAGTTTTAGAGCTGATGTGTGCAAAGCCGTATTTCAGGCAGTTTGTTGTTTCAAAAGCTCTCGGACTTTACCTTTCGGTTTTTATTTACATAATACTGAGTAAAGTTTTACCGAGCAGTTTTTCAGCACCTATAACTCTTATTTCTCTCGCTGTGGGTTTTATATTCTCAAAATTTATGACGCTCAGCCGCAAAGACATCTCGTGGCTTTTTTCGGTTGCGTGCTTTATGCTGCTTTTAATTTTTGTAATGTATTTTTCGTTCAGCGTATTTCCGCCGAGAATGAATTTGTTTTTAGACAGCGAAAGCGGAATGTACGGAATTATTCCTGATGCAGTTGATAGGGGAGCGACCTATCTTAATTTTAGTTGAGCTTAAAAAAATACTGTTTTTTCTTTAAATAAATTATCCGTGCACTACTCTTTGTTATACTATAATTTGGTATATTATAAATAAGGACGTTGCAATATGAACGCAGATAATATTAAGCAGAAGGACGACGTAATTGTAGGTAGAAATCCCGTAAGCGAATCACTCAGAAGCGGACGAGAGATTGACCGTATTCTTGTTGCAAAAGGCGAGAAAAACGGTGCGGTTGTCGGAATTCTGGCAAAGGCTAAGAAAAGACAAATTCCGATTAAAGAGGTCGATTCGAGAAAGCTTGACTTTCTTTCCGGCGGGGCAAATCATCAGGGCATAATCGCCTTTACCGCCGTTAAAGAATACGCTACGGTTGAGGATATTTTTAAACTGGCTGAACAAAGACAGGAAAATCCGTTTATTGTTGTTCTCGACGAGCTTGAAGATCCGCATAATCTCGGTGCAATTATTCGTACTGCGGAATGCACGGGTGTACATGGCGTAATTATTCCCAAGCGTAGGAGTGCAGGTCTGAGCTATGCTGTAGGAAAGGCATCGGCAGGTGCGGTCGAGTACGTTCCCGTTGCAAGGGTTACGAATATCAGCAACACTATAGAGGAGCTAAAAAAACGCGGAGTGTGGGTTTACGGTGCCGATATGAACGGAACCGACTACACAAACTGCGATTTCAGCGGTGCAACGGCTCTCGTAATCGGAAACGAGGGAAAGGGCATAAGCCGACTTGTGCGTGAAAAATGCGATGAAATTGTTTCGCTTCCGATGAAAGGAAAAATAAAATCCCTCAATGCCTCGGTTGCCGCGGGCGTTCTGATGTATGCGGTAGCCGCAAAAAAGGATTGATATTATGAGAAGTAAAAAGCAAAAGAATAATGTCGAAAACGAAAAGATAAATATTGCTGCCGATACTCCCGCCGAGGACAAAAGACAATTCAGGCTGGAGCAGATTCTTGCCGAAACACGTTATATCACCGAACGTGACGCGATGAAGAAGGCTGCGGAGAAATACGGTGCACGTCCCGAAATGGACGAAATTTTCAGTAACGCCAATAAAAAGGTTCGTCTGACTAACAGTAATCCCCTTGAAATTGACAATAAAAAAGAGGACGAAAACGAAGAGAATAACGCTATTCAGGGCGAGAAAAATGCAGCAACTATGCAGGCTGAGCTGATTATGGATTCTGACGATGAAAACAGGGTTATTAATCTCACTCCGGAAATTCCCGAGGGTGCGGAAATTGCCGAGGATGTTATCGAGGAAAGTCCCGTTTTTTCCGAGGTTGACCCGGAAATCGGAACGATGTTCGGCACAGCTGACGGTACTCTCGATATTTTAAAGGACAAGCCGTCGGACAAAAATTCGTACGCAGGAAATTACGAAAAAAAATTCGGCGTAAAAAAGCCTGCCCCCGATGCTAAAACCGTTCGCTCAAAGGTGCCTGTTTATAAGCAGGACAGCGAGGTTGAAAAGCTCCACGTTAAGGCAGGAAGATTTTCCGAGGTGGTAAAGGGAGAGTACGAGCAGTATCTCCGCTCCAAAAACCCTTCAATTTCTCAGGTTATAAAAACCGAGATGGCTAAGGTTGAGACAATTACTCCCGAAGGCGATACCCGTTCAAAAAAGGAAAAGGTGCTTTCCGCAGTTGTCGGAATTTTCTCGAACGATAACTCCGATGATTCCGATTTACCTGTTGATCAGGTTGTAACCGTTGACGATTATACCGGTCCCGAAGATTCAAAAAGTATACTCTATGAGCTTAATCTTAATATAAAAAGGCTGTTTGTGAGAAGTGTTCTGATGAGCATTATTACGTTTATCCAGCTTGTGATTACGATTATTGTCGGAGTTTTCCCCGAGGCAGTGCTTAACTCAGTTGCAAACGCTCCCGTGGTTTACGCGATTATAAATCTTCTGTTTACGGGCGTTGTGATTTTTGTAAACAGAATCACAATCTATTCGGGACTAACTCCGCTTGTAAAGCTCAGGGGTAATTCCGATACCGCTCTCGCTGTTGCGTCTATCGCGATGGGACTTCAGTCCCTAGTTTCGCTGTTCAGGCTTGCCGGTGCTACGGAATTTGAAATCAGTTTTTACGGAATAATCGTGTCGTTTGGTTTTCTTTGCAACTGTATAGGAAAGCTGATGATGGTGCTGAGGATTAAGGATAACTTTAAGTTTGTTTCCTCAAAAGCCGGTTCCAATGCCGTAAAGATTTATACAAATGAAGAAATTGCAAAGAAAATGATGAGTGGGGCAGTGACCGACCGTCCGATTATAGCCTATCATCACAAAACGAATTTCCTTTCTAACTTTCTAAAAATCTCCTACGCTCCCGACCCGAGCGAGGATTTAGCGGGTAAAATTGCCCCGATAACCTCGATTTGCTCTCTGTTGGTTGCGATAATGTACGGAATTATGCACACATCGTTTGTCGGCGGTGTTGATACGCTCTCGGTGATGACGGCGGTGAGTATTCCGATTTGCACTTTGCTTGCGGTTAATCTTCCGATGCGTATGCTCTGCAAAGGGCTTAATTCACAAGGGGCTATGGTTGCAGGCTATCCGTCTGTTAAGCAATTTTGCGATACAAATGCCGTTATGATTGATTCAACAGACCTCTATCCCGAGGGTACGGTCAAGCTCGACGGCATAAAAACCTTTGCGAATCATCGCACCGATGAAAGCGTCCTTGCCGCGGCAGCAATTTTGCGTGAGGCAGGGAGTCCGATGGCATCTGTGTTTAACAGGGGAATGTTGTCTAAGGAGAGAAACGCAGACCTTCCTGACGTTGAAACCGTGCTTTATGAGGACGGAATGGGCTTAGTCGGCAGGGTAAACGGGCAGCGTGTTTTAGTCGGAAACAGAACCCTTATGCATAAGTATAATATAGATACTCCTTCTGAGGATTACGAGGAAAAGTATCTTATTGAGGGAAGAAGAGTTACCTATCTTGCCCAGCAGGGCGAGCTGATTTCGATGTTCGTTACTACATACACCCCCGACAGAGAAATTGCCGAGGCACTCCAAAAGGGTGAGCAGAGCGGACTTGGTTATCTTATCCGTACTACCGATTGCAACATAACCGCCGAGCGTATTGCTGAGGATTTTGCACTATATTACCGCAGTATAAAAATACTGCCGACAGGACTTGGAAATGTTTGTAAAGAGGCTCAGTCGCAGGTTGAGGATAAATCCAGAGCATATCTCGGAACACGCGGAAATATTTCGTCTATGGTCAGGGGAGTTGCGGGATGTATCAGAATTAAGGGCAATATTTCGCTCGCAATTGTTATTCAGCTTATTGCTCTCATACTCGGTTTGCTGCTTGTTGCAACACTTTGCCTTTACGCAGACAACGCCGTAGTAGGAACCCTGCAAATTCTAATTTATTCGCTGTTCTGGTCGTTGGCGGCTATGCTTTCGCCACTTATTCAACGTCTGTAGGAGGTACTAAAATGTTAATTGCACCATCACTTTTATCCTGCGATTTTTCAAAATTCGGAGATGAAATCAAGCGTATGGATTTGGCGGGAGCCGATTATATGCATCTCGATGTAATGGACGGACATTTTGTTCCGAATATTACATTCGGAGCTCCTGTATTAAAATACGTACGAAAATTTACGGACAAGGTTTTTGATGTTCATCTTATGATAAGCGAGCCGCTTAAATATATTGACGATTTTTGCGACGCGGGTGCGGATATTATCACTTTCCATATCGAAAGTGACAGCGACCCTGATGAAACGATAAAAAAGATAAAAAGCCGCGGGGTTAAGGCGGGGCTTGTAATCAAGCCCAATACCCCCGCACAGTCTGTGTTCCCATATTTGGAAAAGGTAGATATGATACTCGTAATGACCGTTGAACCCGGTTTCGGCGGACAGAGCTTTATGGCGGATATGTTACCAAAGGTTGTAAAGCTAAAGGAAGAAATCACAAAGAGAGGTTTAGACGTGCTTATCGAAGCCGACGGCGGAATAGGTGCCGGAAATATCGCCGACTGTGCAAAGGCCGGAGTTGACGTGGCTGTAGCAGGTACGGCGGTGTTTAAGGCTGAAGACCCCGCAAAGGCGATTGCACAATTAAAAATTAACAATTAAGAAATGAAAAAGCTTCCGAATTCGGAAGCTTTTTATCGTTTATATTGTAGCCATACTTGCTCTTTTAAGGAGCTGAATTTTTTTGTATAAAATTTTTCTCTCGTTTTCCATTGACTTGGGATTTTTTGCAACATGAATCATAGCACTTCTGATTGCGTCCGCCATCATAAATACAACGCATCGCAGCTCTTCTTTGTTTTCAAGATTGAGGTGTGATTTATCAACATATTTTGAAAGTGTCGCTAAGAAATTAGGCTCGTGAAAGCGGTATTGCATATATTCAGAAATAAGGTCGTTGTTGCGGTTTGAGATGTCGGTAAGAATTACGATGTCCTCGTAACCTGTGCTTTCTATCATAACGTCGAAAATCCGCATAGGCACCTTAAAAATATCGCCGCCGTTCAGTATAAGCTCGTCTTTAATAAACTCGGTGATTTTTGTCATCATATCGTCGGTTATAAGCTCAACTAAATCTAGTTTATCGTCAAAATATTGATAAAAGCTGCCGCGTGAAATTCCTGCCTTTTGGATAACAGTGTTTATCGTAATCTTTTTCTTGTTGCCCTTTTGAAATTCCTTTCGGGTAACATCAATAATCTTCCTGCGTTTTTCGGCGGGCAGATTATAAAAAGTACGTTTAATCATTTCAAAACCTCCTATTTATTTAAGTTTTCGAGCAAGGTGTTGAGTGAGGATAAAAGTGCGTCACGCTGTTTGTCGCATATTCCGAAGCAGATTTGATTTTCAATCTGCTTTTTTTCTAAACTAACCTGCTCCATAATTTTGTAAGCCTTTTTTGTAAGGTAAACATTCTTAACTCGTTTATCGTCAGGGTTAAATTTGCAGACTATAAAGTTCTTAATCTCCATACGCTTTAAAAGTCCGACAACCGTTGGGTGGGCAACGCCGAGATGGTTCTCAATGTCCTTTTGGCTGACGTCGTTTTCCTGATTTATTATGTATTCAATAATCTGGAATTGCTGAAAGGTCAACCCAAACTGCGATATACTGCGGTTAATTATTTTAAGCATATTGTCGCTTATTAACTTTATTAAGTATCCTAAATCCTGAAACCCGCTCATTCATTATCTTCCTTTAATCTGTAGCTTGCTACATATTATAATCTGTTTTTTGGAAAAGTCAAGAGAAAATGGATAAATTTAAAGGAATGTATATTTATTTTTACCCTAAAATTTGTTTTAGATAAAACAAAAGCCCCCTTAAGGGAGCTTTAAGTTTAAATATAATATCTATACATTAAATCTGAACAGTACGACATCGCCGTCATTCATAACGTATTCCTTGCCTTCGCTGCGGTAAAGACCTTTTTCCTTTGCCGCGGCGATTGAGCCGCAGTTCATAAGGTCATCAAAGCTTACTACCTCGGCTCTGATAAATCCGCGTTCAAAGTCTGTGTGGATTTTACCTGCCGCCTGCGGAGCCTTTGTACCCTTTGTAATCGTCCAGGCTCTGACCTCGGGCTTTCCTGCCGTAAGGTAGCTTATAAGTCCCAAAAGCGAGTAACATTCTTTTATGAGACGGTCAAGTCCGCTTTCCTCAAGTCCTAAATCAGCGAGGAAAATTTCCTTTTCCTCGGCGTCCATATCGACAATTTCCGCCTCTATCTCAGCACAAATCGGAAGCACGCCAGCGTTTTCTTCCTTTGCAACTTCTTCTACCATTTCGAGGAATTTGTTGCCCTTTATTCCGTTTGAAAAATCCTCGTCGCTCATATTTGCGGCATAGATTATCGGCTTTGTTGTGAGCAGTGCAACCTCTGCCATAATCTTCTCTTCTTCCTCGTCCATCTCGACAGAACGTGCGGATTTGCCGGCATTAAGTGCCTCTAAAACACGCTCGAAAAGCTCGAGATCGGTCTGGTATTTTTTGTCGCCCTTAATGAGTTTTTTAGTTTTTTCAATTCTTCTCTCTAGCATCTCAACGTCCGAGAGAATAAGCTCGAGGTTAATCGTTTCGATATCACGCTTAGGGTCGATACTTCCGTCAACGTGAACAATATCCGTGTTCTCAAAACAGCGTACAACGTGAACAATAGCGTCACATTCACGGATATTTCCGAGAAATTTGTTTCCGAGTCCTTCGCCCTTTGACGCACCTTTTACAAGTCCTGCTATGTCGACAAATTCAATCATTGCGGAGGTGTATTTTTCGGGGTCATACATTTCAGCAAGCTTATCAAGACGCTTATCGGGAACCGCCACAACACCGACATTCGGCTCAATGGTACAGAACGGATAGTTTGCCGACTGGGCACCTGCGTTGGTTATAGCGTTAAAAAGTGTACTTTTTCCGACATTCGGAAGTCCAACGATACCTAATTTCATATCTTATAAATCTCCTTTTAACTTATCATTTGGAATTATAGCATAACAAAAAATAAATCTCAACTTTTTTGTGTAATCAGATACAAAATTCCGACAATAATCGGCTGATGTGTAAGATAGATTATCAGAGTATGCCTGCCGACAAAGGCGAGCGGTTTTATGTGCATTTCAGATAAAATGTCGGGCAGGTTTTCGACGCACCTGCCTAAAATCGTTCCGATTAAAAACATAAACACCCACGGTAAAACCGGGCAGTAATCAGCCGAGTAAAATGTGCTTGAATAAAAGCCCAGCGGAGCGGTGAAGTCGGTCAGGTAAAAAAATTCAGGTAGCTTATATGAGAGAATTCCCTCAATCCCTAAATATCCGCGGTGGACGTTATACGTTAGCAAAAATAAAAAGGCAAAGATAAAAATACACCAAACAGGAATTCTGTCAATATATTTTTTGAGAAGTCCGAAAACTATATTAACTATCGCAAGAAAATGTATAATTCCGAACCATATAATCTGATCGGGTATAACCAGCCCGAGTGTCGTGGTTATAAGTATTGAAATTAATAAAAGTTTTATTCCACGCTTTACATTACTTCGGCTTAGGTGGAACGAAATTCCCGATATTAAAATAAACGCTGCGGGAAGTATCGGTTGCCAAATCCTCATAGTCTGATATGCTTTTGCAAAATCGCCCCGTCTGAAAACTACTGCGAGCGAGTAATACAGGTGATATATCACTACGAGGATTATGCAAAGTCCTCTAACTTCATCAATTAAGTAGACTCTTTTTTTATCTTTCAATAACGTACTCCTTGAAGTAATTTAAAAAAATTGGTACAATGTAAGGGTATTGTACCATAAAATATGGCTTTAAACAAGAAAGGACGGTATTTTATGTTAAATATCGGTGACAGCTTTGAGGTAAAAGACAGAGTCAGCGAGGATATGCTCGCAATATCTGTCGGCAGCGGCGAGCTTGGGGTTTTTGCAACGCCGTCGGTGGTTGCTCTTATGGAAAACGCGGCGATGAATTTAGCGAAAAAAGAACTCGATGACGGCATCACAACTGTCGGCACGATGATTAATATTGACCACACAAGCCCCACTCCCTTAGGTGCGGAGGTTACGGCTAAGGCAACTCTTATTGAATATGACGGCAGATTTTTTAAATTTGACGTTGAGGCTTTTGATAAAAAGGGTATCATCGCAAAAGGCACTCATACCCGCGTGAGCGTCAAGGCAGAGAAATTTATGAAAAAGGCGGATGAAAAATTCAGTGAAGTATAAGTACATTCTTTTTGATTTGGACGGAACGCTTTCCGAGAGTGCTCCGGGAATTCGCTATAGTCTTGAGAAAACCTGCGAAAAATTCGGTGTCGGCGGAATTGATTTTTCCGACTACACAAAATACGTCGGTCCGCCTCTTTTAAATACATTTGAAAATCTTTGCAAGCTGGACAGAAAGCTTTGGGACGATGCCTTCAATGCCTACGTCGGATTTTACGAGAACAAGGGTATATTAATGAATAAGGCATATGACGGAATTGAACTTGTGCTAAAAGAGCTAAAGGATAACGGCGTTAAGCTTGCGGTATGCTCGTCTAAGCTTGAGGTAAATGCAGAAAAGGTTGTAAAGATTATCGGACTTGACAAATATTTTGATGAAATTTGCGGTTCAAACCGCGAGGGTACGCGAAAGGACAAAAAAGATTTAATACCCTATGCAATAGAAAAACTTGGGGGAAGTGCCGACAATGCTGTTATGATTGGTGATACCTTCTTTGACGCTAAGGGTGCCGAGCAGTGCGGTGTTGATTTTATCGCCTGCAACTACGGCTACGGCGATAACAGCGAAATGCTGAAATATAATCCCGCGGGTATTGCAAACAAGCCATCGGATATTTTAGATTTGCTGAAACAGTAAGGTTGTCAGCATAGTGTTTGCAGCTGTCCGATAATAAACTGTCTCCCTTCCGCATATAATCAATCGGGTGATATTATGCCGGTGATTTATTTCAACAAAAAAAAGATGGTTAAGTTTACGGCGGTTGCGGTCTGTGCGGCTTTGCTTATCGGAATGTGTTTTCTTATCGGTTCCGAGCGAAAGGGAGCTGTACGCGAGTTTGCGACCTGCGACGAGATAGGACGCTATTTTACCGAGGTTTCTGACATAAAATCGCGTGTTGAGTTCTTAAAGCAGTTTGGTATCGAAATCTACAAAAAGTCCGAAAAAAAGGACACGATAACAATTCCAAATACATTTAATGTTACATACAAATACTACAACAAGCTCCAAAAGGACGCAGGTCTTGATTTGGAGATGTTTAAAGGCTGTGAGGTTGAACGTGCGGTTTACAAGATGAAAACGGGTGGGAACGTAACGCTTCTGATTTACAAGGGTCACGTTATCGCGGGGCATATCGAAAGCGGAATTTACGGGCAAACCTACAGACCTCTACAGGTTGAGGGTTAGTATGAAAAACAACAATATTCCTATTTTATTATCCGCTCAGTCTGTAGTAAAGGTCAACGAACGATGACTGAAATTTACATTTACACCTTATCCGCCCACGATAAGGTTGTAGGAATTTAATAATTTCTATTTGTGGGTGGAAAGGCTATGGAAATTAAAATGGAAAGA
>JAFLSL010000240.1 GCA_022510985.1 Ruminococcus sp.
TGTATACAGAAATTCCTGCAATCGGTGCACTCATTCCGAGATATGTAATCATTTCTCCGTAATACTTCTGACTAAACGAAATCACTGCATACAAAAGTGCGAAAATAATTATAAGTATTTGACCCCAAACATTACCCTTTGCACATAGAATAAGTGCTGTAACTCCGATAAGTGAGGCTATAAGTGTGAAAAAGTTAAAATCTTTAGATATAACCGACGATACAGTAACCGTAATTACAGATATAATCCAAAGTATCTTTTCAAACATTGTTAATTCTTTTATAGAAAAATTCATATCTACCTCAAAGAAAACACCTCGGTTTTTCCGAGGTGTAATTTATTATTATAATACCTTTTTAATAGCGTCGAGCAGTTCGTCATAATTCTCAAAAGCAGGGAACTGTGGATAATCAGCTTTTATTTTATCTGTACTTTTAAAGAGGAAGCCTGCCTTGCTCGCCTTAATCATTCCGAGGTCATTGTAGCTGTCACCGCTTGCAATCGTATCATAACCGATTGACTGTAAAGCCTTAACGGTAGTGTACTTAGAATTTTCAATTCTCATTTTATATCCTGTAATCTCGCCGCTGTCTGCAACCTCTAAGGAGTTACAGAAAATTGTCGGCCAGCCGAGCTTTTTCATAAGCGGAGATGCGAACTGAGTAAATGTATCGCTGATTATAATAACCTGAGTAATACTGCGAAGTTCGTCTAAAAACTCCTTAGCCCCGGGGATAGGGTCGATAGTTGCGATAACGTCCTGAATTTCTTTAAGACCTAAACCGTGCTGCTTTAAAATGTCAAGTCTGTAGTTCATAAGCTTGTCATAATCAGGCTCATCTCTTGTTGTTTTCTTAAGCTCAGGGATTTTTGTCGCCTCAGCAAAAGCAATCCAAATTTCGGGAACAAGTACGCCCTCTAAATCCAAACATACAATATTCATAATGTATTTCCTCTCCTTTTTAATAACACCTTGTCAGTATATCACTATTTAACATTTTAGTCAAGTAAAGTTTTGTTTAATAGAATGTCATTTCGTTAAATTATGTTCTTAAGCCTTCCTTGTTAAAAGCACTACGCACTCTATGTGTTCCGTATGCGGGAACATATCAACGGGCTGAATTTTTTTCACCTTATAATTATTCTTTGAAAGAAACATAACATCTCGTCTGAGTGTCTCGGGATTACAGGAAATGTATACAACCTTTCTTGGATTGAGCTTTAAAAGTGATTTTAAAAATCTTATGTCACTCCCGGCTCTCGGGGGATCCATAATTACAACATCCGCAGAAAGTCCCTGACTTGCAATATCGACCATATATCTGCCAGCGTCCGCACAAACAAAGTCTATGTTCTCAACATTATTAAGCCTAGCATTCTTCCTTGCATCCTTTACCGCGTCCTTGTTAAGCTCAACGCCGATAACTTGTCCCGCATATTTGCTCGCAATTATTCCGATAGTACCCGTTCCGCAGTAAGCGTCAATAACAATGTCGTTTTTCTGAATATCCGCAAATTCCATCGCCTTGTTGTAAAGCACTTCGGTCTGAATTGGGTTAATCTGATAAAATGCTTTCGGCGAAATTGTAAACGTATATCCGCATAGCTGTTCCTTAATAACGCCATCACCAAATAGAACAAAGCTTTTATCGCCTAGCACCAGGCTTGTCCGCTTGATGTTTATGTTCTGAACAATAGTAGTAATCTCGGGATGGCGGGAGAGAAGTGCGTTTATAAAACTGCGTTTTGATTTAAATTGCTCGTTACCCGTAACAAGAACAACCATAATCTCGCCGCTTAAAAATCCGCGTTTTATGAGGACGTGTCTTAAAAATCCTGTCATATTGTTGTCGTCAAAAGGTTTTAGCTTAAAGCTTTTTATAAGCTTTCTGATAGTGACAATAATTTCGTCAGCCTTTTCATCCTCAATAAGACAACTGTCCACAGGCACAATTTTGTGTGTGGAGCTTTGATAAACACCTGATATAATGCGATTTTGTCTATCACGTCCGAATGCTGCCTGAACCTTGTTTCTATAGTGATATGGATTATCCATTCCGATAATATCGTCCACACGGTGAAGTTTACCCATCAAACGGACAACCTTTTTCATTTTAAATTCAAGCTGTTTATCGTATGTTAAATTTTGAAGTTGACATCCTCCGCATTTTTTGTAGAGAGGACATTTTGTGTTTTTGTCCATTGTTTTTTTCCTAATCAATATTTTCTTTATTTTAACATATTTCCTCTAAAGTTACAATAAATTTAAAAATACACGCATAAAACTTGATTTATTTTCCTATTTGTAATACAATGGTAAGGTATGAAAGGTCGATGAAAATGTTAACATTAGATAAGATTTATCACGCGTCCAACGTCTTAAAGGATGTAATTCACCAAACTGCAATTGTGCAGGCGTCCGCAATTGATGTGGATTGCGACTTGTATTTAAAGCCCGAATGCTTACAGCTTACAGGCTCGTTTAAGCTTCGCGGCTCAGGTTATAAGATTTCCCAGCTTACAGATGAGTAAAAGGCGAGA
>JAFLSL010000241.1 GCA_022510985.1 Ruminococcus sp.
GTTTAACCTGATTTCTCAGCCAATCTATACACATTTCCTGCTCTTCGGGCTTTGGGTCACGATTTTGCGGCGGTCTGCATTTTACGATATTTGCTATGTAAATATTTTTATGCCTGTCCAGGTCAACGGCATTCAACATTTTATCGAGTAGCTTTCCGCCTCTGCCTACAAACGGCTCGCCCTGCAAATCCTCGTTTTCACCCGGACCTTCCCCGATAAAAAGTACATCTGCATTTTCGTTGCCTACGCCGACAACGACATTGTGTCTTGTTTCGCATAACCCGCATTTTCTGCATTCAACACAATTTTCTCTAAGCTCTTTAAAACTATCGTACATTTTAAACCCCCGCAATACTTTTAAAATATACTCTATTATAACTCTTGAATTTTAATCTATAATGAGTTAAAATAACTATAGACTGCTTTTGCAGAAATTTTTTGATTGGTGGTTAGTTTAATGAAAGTTTTAGTTGAGACCTCTGCTCGTCATATTCACGTTTCGAGAGAGGATTTTGAGGCTCTCTACGGAAAAGACGCACAGCTTACTAATAAAAAAGATTTATCCCAGCCCGGACAGTTTGCCTGCGTTGAAAAGGTAACTGTAGTCGGCCCACGCGGTGAGATGGCTATGTCTATTCTCGGTCCCGAGCGTCCCGAAACTCAGGTTGAAATTGCTTTTACCGATGCACGCAAGCTCGGAATAGTTCCCCCTGTACGCGAATCAGGCGATGTTAAGGGTGCTCCGGGTTGCAAGCTTGTAGGACCCAACGGCGAAGTTGAGATTGACTGCGGTGTAATTGTTGCAAAAAGACATATTCACCTTACTCCCGCTGATGCTGAGGAAATGGGACTTGAAGATAAGCAAATCGTTTCCGTAAAGGTTGGCGAGCCGGGTGCTCGTGAAACAGTTTTCGGCGATGTTGTAGTTCGAGTTAACAAAAACTACGCTGCAGCTATGCACATCGACACCGACGAGGCAAATGCCGCAGGACTTTCGGGAGAAGTTTACGGAGAAATTATTAAATAAGTGATTTGTAAATACATAGGCAAAGCTTATTAAGGCTTATTTCTTAAAATTTATACAAATTATTATATTCTTTCTCACCTCGGTTATACTAAAACCGAGGTGATTTTTTATGCTTAATGATGAAGAAATGTTACAGTTTATTATGAAAAATGCGGAAATGGGCTGTCACGGAATAAACGACCTTAAACCGTATGCCAAGGACGCTGAAATTAGCAATGCTCTGCGTTCTCAGAATATTGAGTACAGCCACATCTATCACAATGCTTATAATATACTGCGAAACCGCGGTTATTCGCCTGTAAGAGTTAATCGTGCAGTATCTGCTCTGGCGAGGGCAAAAACAAAGCGAGAGATGAAAAACGACAACTCAACCGCCCATATCGCCGAGATGATGATAGAGGGCAACACAATGGGCGTTAAAAAGATAGCTCAGCATATCCGCCAATACGACAAAAGTAATCAGGTTGTCAGCAGCTTGGCAGACAAACTTATGAGTACCCAGCAGGCGAATATTGAAGAAATGAAGTCGTTTTTATAGTAACACGTTGTAATGAAAACAATAAGCGAGGTCGGGAATTAATGCTGATATTAATTCAGCTTTCCCGACCGAAATTATTGCATATTATCAGTTGCCAAATTCTTCAATAAAACCCTTGACAAATCAACTTGATTTTGTTAAAATGCTTTATTGTCGGATATTGCGTGGTAGTGCGTGAAAAAACTATCCAAAACATCCGAAATGTCCGATAAAATCTGCGTTTTATTGTGCATTTTAACATTGTTTATTTCTCGGTTTTTAATTAAAACCGATTAAATAAAAATTTTAGAAGAAGGAGGAGAAATATGCCTACATTTAACCAGCTTGTTCGCAAGGGCAGAGAGGTATCTGAAAAGAAGGCAAAGGCACCTGCTCTTTTAAAGGGTTGGAACTCGCAGAAGCGTCGTGCTATCGACCAGAGCTCACCTCAGAAGAGAGGCGTTTGTACTGCTGTTAAGACAGCTACCCCGAAAAAGCCTAACTCAGCACTTAGAAAAATCGCCAGAGTAAGACTTTCTAACGGTATCGAAGTCAGTTCCTATATCCCCGGCGTAGGTCACAATCTTCAGGAGCACTCCGTTGTTCTTATAAGAGGCGGCCGTGTAAAGGACT
Source organism: Ruminococcus sp. (assembly GCA_022510985.1). GTDB lineage: Bacteria > Bacillota > Clostridia > Oscillospirales > Acutalibacteraceae > Ruminococcoides. The sequence continues at coordinate 2,178 of JAFLSL010000241.1, forward strand.
TACCTGGTGTACGTTACCATATTATCCGAGGCACACTTGATGCTCAGGGTGTATCAGGACGTATGCAGGCTCGTTCAAAGTATGGAGCTAAACGCCCCAAAGCAGGTAAAAAGTAAGGAAATGACAACTGCCGTTTAAGTAAAATTAAACTTGTATAGCTATACAAGATGTTCATATATTTGTAGAGCGTCTTGTTGGCATACGGGAGTTTGTCGCTTTCGAGTACCTATGATATCTCAATTATTGTGAAGGAGGGAAGCAAAGTGCCAAGAAGAGGTTCTATTGCAAAGCGTGATGTATTACCTGATCCGCTTTATAACTCAAAATTAGTAACTCGTCTTATCAACAATAT
>JAFLSL010000242.1 GCA_022510985.1 Ruminococcus sp.
TTGCGTTTTTAACTTTTCTAGGGTCGGCTGTGTAAACGCCCTCAACGTCGGTATAAATTTGACATAAATCTGCGTGCATAGCCGCCGCAATTGCTACTGCCGATGTATCCGAACCGCCTCTTCCTAAGGTTGTGATATCGTCGTATCTTGAAACGCCCTGGAAGCCTGCAACAACAACAATGCACTTTTTGTCAAGCTCCTTGCGAATACGGTTGGGAACAACCCTTTTGATGCGGGCTGAGGTGTGGGCAGAGCTTGTCTGGAAACCTGCTTGCCAACCTAAAAGAGATACGACAGGATATCCGAGTTTTTCAATAGCCATTGCCAAAAGTGATATGCTGATTTGCTCGCCTGCCGAGACTAACATATCCTTTTCTCTTTTTGATGCGTTGGGATTGATTTCATTTCCCTTAGCAATCAGGTCGTCTGTTGTATCTCCCTGAGCGGAAACTACAACGACAACATCGTTGCCTTCGTCGTAGGTAGACGTAACGATACGAGCGACATTAAATACACGTTCTGCGTTCGCAACGGAAGTACCTCCGAATTTCTGTACAATTAAACTCATTTATTTTACTCCTTTTTAAAATTACCTGATTTAAAATTATAAATCACTTATTCTGATTTTGGAAAGAACCTTGACGCCGTCTTGCTCAAGCTTTTCGATATTGCTTTCAATCTGCGAGATTGTCATAAGGTCTGTGGCTATCGCAAGCTCATCGTCGCTTGCGACTACATAAACCTCACCGAAAAGCTCGTTTATCTTATCAAGTGCGTTCGGTGTATCAACTCTCAGATACATTCTGGTTCTAGATTCATTATATGGCAAAACGCTCTCGTTGTTGCTGTCTGCCCAGTAAAGATATTTTCTTTCCTTAAGGTGCATACAGCTGTCAATAACGTCAGCCACAACAGCAGATGCTGTCGGAAGCGAGCCTGCACCTTTTCCGTAGAAGAGAACATCGTCTGTGCAGTCGCCGCGTACCACAATTCCGTTGAACTCATCGCGTATATTAGCGAGCTGGCTCTTTTTGCCGATAAGCATAGGAGAAACGAAGATATCAATTTTACCGTTTTCCAAAAGCTTAACGTCACCGATAAGCTTAATAACGCTCTTGTACTGTGAAGCGTATTCCACGTCTTTAAGGCTAATATTTGTGATACCTTCTGTGTGTATATTGTCGGGATAAATATGCTTTCCGTAAGCAAGAGAAGCGAGAATACAGATTTTACGACAAGCATCGTGACCTTCAACGTCAGCCTCGGGATTACGCTCCGCAAAACCTAAATCCTGAGCCAGCTTTAAAGCTGTGTCAAAATCCATCCCGTCATTTATCATTTTTGAGAGGATAAAGTTTGTAGTTCCGTTTAGAATTCCCGCAATTTCCTTAACGTTGTTAGCTACAAGACACTGAAAAAGCGGACGAAGAATAGGGATACCGCCGCCGACAGATGCCTCAAAAAGGAAGTTTGCGTTGTTGTTTTTAGCAATCTCAATAAGCTCCGCACCCTTTGCCGCAACCAGCTCCTTGTTAGAGGTAACTACGCTTTTTCCTGCTTTTAAAAGCTGTTTTGTATAATCGTATGCCGGATTTGTTCCACCCATAACTTCAGCTACAACTCTGATTTCAGCGTCATTTAAGATATCGTTAAAATCTTTTGTGAAACGGTCTGAAAGGGGAGAGTCGGGGAATTCACGAAGGTCTAAAATCTTCTTTATATATATTTCTTCTCCCAAGCTTGCAAACAGTTTTTTCTTATGAGTTGTAATGATTTCTGCAACTCCGGAGCCGACAACTCCGTGTCCCATAATTGCAACCTGTATCATATTATCAATCCTTTCGGAAAATTTGTTTATTCAGTAGCGACGTTATTGTCGTTATTTCCGTCTGTGTTATCGGCACCGCCGTTGTTTTCGGTAGGTGAGTTATCGTTTGAGTCGTCGTCCGCGTTTCCGCCGCTATCTCCGTTTTCACGGTTGTCTCCGCTTTCTCTGCCTTCGTCTTCATCATTATCATCGTCGTCATCGTTATCGGAGTCATCGTTGTCATCATCGTCATCCGGTGAGTTATATTTGTAACCCTCTGCGTAATAGTCAACATACGAGGAGCCGCTTGACGGCATATTATCTTCGGTATAATATCCGATGTATCTGCCGTCGGAAGCCTCGCCTACATTGTAAACACTTCCGCTTGAGGGATTGTAATTAGCCTCGATAATTGAAGCGGGTTTGGAAAATTCTTTATGTTCTTTATTCCTCAGATAATATCCCATAACGTCGCTGAACAGCGTTGTAGCCGTTCGCTGGCCTGTTACCGATATTGTTCTCGGAGTGTCGAATCCTGTCCATACAGCAAGTGACGCGTATGGGCTTAATCCGCAGTACCACGAGTCCTTATCCGAGTCGGTTGTACCGGTCTTTCCGATTATGTCCCAGCCGTCGACTCTCGCGTAAGCCGCGTTAGTATGAGCAGAGTATGTCATATTGTAGTGGAGAAGTCTGTTCATAATATAAGCGGT
>JAFLSL010000243.1 GCA_022510985.1 Ruminococcus sp.
TTGCTGTCGAGCTTATCAAGCTTTTCTTCGTCAGATACGTTAAGTATGTAGTATTCGTCATCCTTTTCGTAAGCCGATTTAAAGCTTTTTTCCTCACCTTTTGTCATAAAGAGGTCGGCATATCCGTATTCCTCGTCAGTCATTTTCTCGGGCAATATATGCTCTATACCTTTATTCTGAATGCCCGTATCAATAATATTCGAGGTGTACTGCGGAAGTGCCAAATCGCAGTAAGCCTGAATTACTAAAAGAATTATTATAAGGATAACGGATTTCCAATGAGGCAGAAAATTCTTAACTATCTTTCCCATTCATTTTCTCCTTTTAAACTGTATCTAAACTATATATATTTTACTTTTATATTAAATTAAGTCAAGTTTTGGCAAAGTGTTTATGGTTATTTTTTCTAAAATGTATATGTTTCGGAAAGCTTTAGGAGAAGAGTTGTTGCAGAGTCCACGAGAAATTCGGGCTTTACCGAAGGATTGCGGAAATATGTGTGATAAGAGCCTTGAATTAAAAAGGTGATTATAATATTGTTTGTGCTGTTATTTTGAATTGTCGGAAAAGCGGAAAAAATATATTCCTTGAGAGTATCCTCAAGGCGGTTTATGAAATGGTTATTTTCATAGCCTGAGAAAAGAGTTTTGATTTTGTCGGCGTGACAAAGTATGGAGCTGCTTATGGTTTCAAAAAAATATTTGAATTCCTCTCTTCCTTCCAGAAAGTTAACGCCTTTTACGTCGTCGATTATTTTTTCGATAAGCTCGTTTTCGAGTTTGTCCGAAAGCTCGTAAATATCGCGATAGTGAAGATAAAAGGTCGCCTTGTTAATCATCGCAAGCTCGCTTAACTCTTTTACGCTTATTTTATCTATGCTTTTCTTTTTTCTCAGCTCGTAAAATGCGTCTTTTATATTTTTTGTCGTTCTTTTTACTCTTAAATCCATAAAAGCCTCTCCTTTTAATAGACATTTTTATAATTATAGTAGCATAAACAACTAATTTAATCAAGTGACTATAGAAAAATATATAAAAATAATATATAATTTTTCTATAAATATAGTAAAATGCACTATGTGGCGGAAAAACCTGTTTTGTGCAGGCTATTATATTCTAATTTCAAATCAGAAAAGAGGATTTGGTTATGGAAATTGATTACAATATGAGAAAGCTTTTTAATGAGGAATATCTCACACAGGTTGCATATATGTACAACAATATGCCCAGAGGTCTTTTAGGCCCTCATTTTACGGAATACGGACTTCGCATTGCTGTTTATCTTCCGCAGTGCAACTCCGTTGAGTTCGTAAACAAGGACACAGGTGAGATTCATCGTGCTTTTCTCGTGCATGAAAAGGGTATTTTTGCGGCTAATGTTCATACCGACAGAGTTTTCGATTACTACTACCGTGCTTGGGACGAAGATGGAAATTACTACGAAAATGAGGACAGCAACTACTTCCCGATTCAGTTCAGCGAGGTAGACGGCTATCTGTTTGGTCAGGGCACTCACTACGACCTCTACAATAAGCTCGGTGCACACAAGAAAAGAATTAACGGTGTGGACGGTGTGCTTTTCAGCGTATGGGCACCTAACGCACAGAGAGTTTCCGTTATCGGTAATTTTAACAACTGGAACCCTGCTGTACATATGATGAGCAAGGTTAGTCCGGTCGGTGTTCACGAGATTTTTATTCCCCGCATCGGCGAGAATGAAATGTATAAATTCCAGGTTAAGACTGTTGACGGTTTTTGCGTTGACAAAACTGACCCGTTCGGCTATACACAGCAGATGCGTCCCGATACCGCATCAATCGTTACAGACCTTAATTCGTATGAGTGGCAGGACGAAAAGTGGATTGAAGAACGCAAAAAGAGTAACTTTGAGGGCAAGCCTATGGCTATTTACGAGGTTCACCTCGGCTCTTGGAGACAGAACGAGGACGGCTCGTTCCTCACATACAGAGAGCTTGCACAAAAGCTCGGCGACTACGTTGTGGATATGGGCTATACCCATATCGAGCTTATGGGTATTTTGGAGCATCCGTTTGACGGAAGCTGGGGATATCAGGTAACAGGTTACTTTGCCCCGACCTCACGTTTCGGAACTCCGCAGGACTTTATGTATTTTATCGACCAGATGCACGAAAGAGGCATCGGCGTATTCCTCGACTGGGTACCTGCTCACTTCCCCAAGGACAGCCACGGTCTCGGACGTTTTGACGGAACCTGCCTTTATGAGCATCCCGACCCGAGAAGAGGCGAGCATCCCGATTGGGGTACATTCATCTTTAACTATGAGCGTAACGAGGTAAGAAACTTCCTTATCGCAAGCGGACTTTACTGGCTCAATCAGTTCCATATCGACGGCTTGCGTGTGGACGCGGTTGCTTCTATGCTTTACCTTGACTACGGCAAGAGCGACGGTCAGTGGTTGCCGAATATTTACGGCGGAAGAGAAAACCTCGACGCGGTTGAGTTCTTTAAGCACCTCAATTCTATGGTTGAGCAGTATG
>JAFLSL010000244.1 GCA_022510985.1 Ruminococcus sp.
AGGAATTGTAGGATCCTTCATAATCCAGAAGATAGCGTTTACGGGAGCGTCGATTTTGTCTACGCGGTTCGGAGACCAAAGCTTAGACTTAATCGCACGACCGTTACCGTTACGGATATCCTCTGTTACGAGCTGAACCTTGCCGTCCTCGTCAATTGTTGCACCGCAGTTCTGGCAAGTTAAAAGATACTTGTTATCAGGGCAACCTGCAGGATAGTCAGCAGTTTTATCGAAATAGGTAGGCTCTAAAGCGATTGATGCACAAGTATCGGAGTTGATGATAAATGCGTCATCGTGGAGAACCTTAATATCATATTTGCCGTCATGCTTAGCGTGAGTAAGAGTTGACTTACCTGAGCCTGAAAGTCCGTAAACAGATGCAACGAACTTCTTACCGTCAGCAAGTGTGTACTCCTTCTGACCGCCGTGGCAGGAAGCGTAACCGTTGCGGTTAGCAATAGCCCAAGCCATTGTAAGAGTACCCTTCTTGTGCTCACCGAAATACTTCATACCTAAAATAGCGGCTACGTTAGCGTCTGTATCAAAGTAGCAGAGTGTGAGCGGATCGGAAAGACAGCTGTAATCAACGTCAGGGGATTCTGTGGGAGCCCACTGAGGATCAGAGAAAATATAGATATCTGTTTCCTTACCATCGCCTACTGCCTTAGAGTTCTTGTACATTTTTACATACTCGTCGGACATATACTGGAAGTTGAGCATCCAAGAATACATAAGGTTCTCTTCTCCCTCAGGGATAAGAAGATGAGCCTTTACCATAAACTCGGGATCAAGTCCTACGAATACTGTAGCGTGATAGAGCTTTCTGAAACGTGTCTTATAAACAGCGTCCATAACAACCTTATCGAGCTTTGTATCATCTACGCCCGGCTCGCCCTTGATACGGCGTGCTGCTGCGTAACGGCCTGTAACCGCACCATCGTTCATAAGAAGAACCTTAGCGTCAGCATCAAGACCAAACTCCTCACCTCTGTATACAGGGAGGTCAGTTACGATTGTACCGGGTGAATTTTTAGCAAGATTATAAGCTTCCTTTAAGGTATTTACCTGTACGACATTGTTGCCGTAGAAAGCAGTTTCGATAATGGAACGAGTTTTTGAAAAACCAACTTTTCCTGCACCGATTTCTTCTGTTTTGTAATTAGCTTTTGTGGACATAAAATCTACTCCTTCTTTAGAAAATTACCATTGAGTATCGACCAAATTAAAGTTAGCCATACTAAACAATATCATTTATATTTTAATACTAAAATCAAATAAAGTCAAGCAAATGCAGTGTTAAAATCATTGGCTTGCAAAAAATCTATAAAATAGCTAAAAAATGTCGGAATCAGGCGGATATATTTACATAATTTATAATTTAATTATTCATAAATATGAACATTAAAATTTTTTGATAATACCCCTTTAAAAATTACTTCAAATATTATATTATATAAGTAGTAAATTTTTGTGAGGTTATTATGGAATACAATGCAAAATGTTTAAAATGCGGTTATATTTTTGACGCCGACGAAAAGGTAGAAAAATGCACCTGCCCCCTATGCGGTGAAGAAATTTCCACTAAAGAGGCTATGGACAGCTTTAAGGAAAAATTCAAAGAGTATTTTACCGAAAAACGTAGCACGCGTAAAATGATACTTGACCTCGTTGTATTCGGGCTTTCATTTTGTGCATTTATTATAATTTTATACTTTATTATTTCATTTATAGTGTGGTTTGGTAAATAATGGAAAAAGAAAGAACTAAAGAAGAGATTTATAAAAGTCTTAAAAAACAGAAAATAAAAAGAATACGTTTTGTCGTATTATTTATACTTATGCTTGCTTTTATGGCGGCTGTCAGCGTTTACTTCATTGTATTTAATAATATTGACAGTTTTCTTAAAATTTTTCAGGGCTGATATACAAATATAAAATAATATACCTTTTAATTTATAAGGATATATGATAAAATTAGAAAAACAAAAGAAAGGGAGCGTTATTATGGCTTCAGATTTAACAAAAAAGATTAAAGATATTGAGGATACCAAATTAAAATCAGGCGAGCTTTTTATGTACGGTCATTGCGACGCAGACGGCGATATCAACGCCGGTGTATGTTGCGAGGAAGCAGACTTAGAGGCAATCGAAAGCACATTACAGTACATTATGCTGCAGACAGCTAAGGTTCTCTATGAGAGCAATCCTGAGATTACTAAAGAAGATATTACAGAAATTCTATTTACCGACTTATTCGGAAGCATTAATCTCTTTATTCAGGAGCTTGATCGAGACAAGGATGAGGCTGAAATCAGAGATGAGGCAGCAGATTTACTTACAGACGTATTTGAAGGCTTCGATTTCTACGACGAGTTTTAATTGTCCACGTCAGTCAATGTATTCCCTATATAGAATTCATATCCCCCATACCTTTCTTCCCCTATTCTACTTTGGATAAGGTTCTATCCACATCAACCCATACAGTCCCTATTTTAGATTGATATCCCACAGAGGTTTA
>JAFLSL010000245.1 GCA_022510985.1 Ruminococcus sp.
GGTTGTGCCCGGTGTGTTAGTTGTTTCGGTTGTTCCCGGTACATTCGGTAATGTTGTAGGTGTAGGCTCATTATTTCCGCCATCAACCTTCGGAGCTGCAAGGCTCGGTAAAATATCACTTGCTGCCTGAGCAGAAGGAACAGAGTTTGTGAAGTATGCAACTTCAACGCCGTTTTCAAGAGCGTCAAGCTCTTCAACTACGAGGTTAACGTTTGTTGTGCCTGTTACACCGGAAACTACGCTGAATGTAGCTCTTACGAATACAGCACCGTTTTTGAAGTTGTATATACCGGAGTTTGTAGCTGAGTTTACACCTGTAAAGTTGAATTTTGCTGCATTTGTAAGATTTGTGTTAGTTGTAAGAGCAGATGTAATATTCGGAAGCTCAAACGAAAGGAGATTGAGCTTAGAGGAATCATAGTTGAGTGTTCCCTGACCGTCCTCAAGGAGAAGAGGAGCTGTGAGGTTATAAGTAACAGTTACAGTTGAAGCTGTGATTTTTGTTGTAGAAATATTAGTACCGTTAAGGGCAACTGTAACGTTAAAGTCTGTATCTCCACCCGGATTAGTGGGTTGTTCCGGATTAGTGGGCTGCTCAGGATTAGTGGGCTGCTCCGGATTAGTAGGCTGCTCCGGATTAGTGGGCTGCTCAGGATTAGTAGGCTGTTCCGGATTAGTAGGATACTCCGGATTAGTAGGATACTCTGGAGTATCATTGAAAGGTATGTCATAGGACATATCGTAGGTGTCATTTCCGTTATTCTTGAGATAGAGAGTATGTGTACCTGCGGGAACATACATCTTGTTAAAGTTGTTAATATCTATTGAATTCTCATTAACAAGAGTAACGGGGTTAGCGAAGTTTGACCAACCGTCTGTACAATACTGAACGCCCGTGTCATAGTTACGGATAAATACATAGCTGTCTCCGGGGAAGTCGTATGTAAGAGTACCGTTTGAGAAAGCGTGCTCAGAGTTTCTGGAAGCATCGTCAGTACCTGAAGCTTCGCAGTAAATGATAGCTACCCAGTTTCCGATTTCGCCGGGGTTACCGGGATTTCCGGGATTGGTCGGTGTGTCAGGATTAGTGGGGGTACCGGGATCATAACTGCCGGTATCATAGGAAAGCTGATATGTATCGTTTCCGTTGTCGCTTAAATAGAGAGTGTGTGTACCAGCAGGAACGTACATCTTATCGAAATTAGATGTAGTGTTTTCGTTAACGAGCGGTACAGGGTTAGCAAAATTTGTCCAACCGTCTGTACAATACTGAACGCCTGTATCAAAGTTACGAACGAATACATAGCTGTCTCCGGGGAAGTCATATGTAAGCTGACCGTTTGTAAAGCGGTGTTCAGAGTTTCTGGAAGCGTCATCAGTACCTGATGCCTCGCAGTAAATGATAGCTACCCAGTTTCCGCTAACGCCGGGATTGCCGGGATTGCCGGGGTTGTCTGGATTAGTTGGGGTACCGGGATCATAACTGCCGGTATCATAGGAAAGCTGATAGGTGTCGTTTCCGTTGTCGCTTAAATAGAGAGTATGTGTACCAGCGGGAACGTACATTTTGTTGAAGTTATTTATATCGATTGAATTCTCGTTAACAAGAGTAACAGGGTTAGCGAAATTTGTCCAGCCGTCTGTGCAGTACTGAACGCCTGTGTTGTTGTTACGAACGAATACATAGCTGTCTCCGGGGAAGTCATATGTGAGCTGACCGTTTGAGAAAGCATGCTCAGAGTTTCTGGAAGCGTCGTCAGTACCTGAAGCTTCGCAGTAAATAACAGCTATCCAGTCTCCGCTAACGCCGGGGTTTCCGGGATTACCTGGGTTGCCCGGATTGCCGGGGTTGCCATTGTTAGACCATTCGCCAAGCATATATTTATCTTGCCAACCGGTTACTGTGAACTCATTGCCCTGAACGTCAAGGTCTACTGTTTGGTTCCAAGCTGTGTCCCAGTTACCCTGAGTTGAGCCTGAAGGCATTCTTACGAATACTACCTTGCTTTTAATACCGTTGAATACGACTGTGTCACCGCTACCGCCGCCGGAAGCCCATTCGCCCCAGCTGCCTTCATCCCATGTCCATGCAAACCATGCGGGATCATCAACTGCAGCAACGCCGGGATGGAAGTAAACAGTGGTGTCGCCTGTTGCGTTTGTGTTTGTGTCAGCAGCAGATACGCCTAAAACCGAGAATACGGATAAAAGCATAAGCACTGCCAGAAAAACACTTGTTAATTTCTTAAAAGATGTTCTCATAAAACAATCCTCCTTCTAATTTTACATATTATATTCTATCATTATAATAGATTTTATTCTATTGGCAAAATACTCAAATAAAACTCCTATTTTTGGGCAAATTGCTATTTATAGATAAAAATTAAGAATTAAGAATTAAGAAGTAAGAATTGAACTCATACAGAAAACGTATCAGTATAATAAAAGTCTATAGCAGAACATTTTCTTTCTATCCAAAATAAGACAGAG
>JAFLSL010000246.1 GCA_022510985.1 Ruminococcus sp.
TGTCTTGATATGAACGACAGAGCATTGAGAAATGTAATCGTTGGTTTAGGCGGAAAAATTAACGGCGTTCCTCGTGAGGATCATTTCTGTATTACCGTTGCATCCGAGGTTATGGCGATTCTTTGTCTTGCAAACGATATTGATGACTTAAAGAAAAGACTTGGAAATATTCTTGTTGCTTATAATTACAACGGCGAGCCTGTATATGCTCGTGACTTAAAGGCTGACGGTGCAATGACTGTTCTTTTAAAAGACGCTATAAAGCCTAATTTGGTTCAGACCTTAGAGGGAACACCCGCAGTAATGCACGGCGGACCTTTTGCCAATATTGCACATGGATGTAATTCAGTAAGAGCGACTAAGCTTGCTTTAAAGCTTGCTGATTACTGTATCACCGAGGCAGGTTTCGGCTCAGACTTAGGTGCTGAAAAGTTTCTTGATATTAAGTGTCGTTTTGCCGGTCTTAAGCCTAACGCAATCGTTGTTGTTGCTACAGCACGAGCTCTCAAATACAACGCAGGTGTGCCTAAGACAGAATGCGGGGAGGTTAATCTCGACGCACTTAAAAAGGGAATAGTTAACCTCGGTGTTCATATCGAGAATATGAGAAAGTACAATGTTCCCGTAGTTGTAGCAATCAACCGTTTCCTTACAGATTCAGCTGAAGAGCTTGAATATATCAAACAGTATTGTATCGAAAAGGGTGCGGACTTTGCTCTCTCCGATGTGTTTGCAAACGGCGGAGACGGCGGCGTAGAGCTTGCTAAGAAAGTTGTTGAGGCTGTAGAAAAACCTTCCGACTTTGTTCCGATTTACTCTTTGGATTTGACTTTAGAAGAAAAAATCAATGCCGTTGCAACTAAAATATATGGTGCAAAAGACGTTGCTTATACAACTCAGGCCATTAAAGCAATAAACGAGGTTAAAGCACTCGGCGGAGATAAACTTCCTGTATGTATAGCAAAGACACAGTATTCGCTTTCCGATAATCCGGCACTCCTCGGAGCACCGAAGGATTTCACAATTACAGTCAGAAACGTATCACTTTCAAACGGAGCAGGCTTTGTAGTTGTTTATACAGGCGATATTATGACAATGCCTGGACTTCCAAAGGTTCCTGCGGCTGAAAAAGTAGATATAGAAAATGACAAGGTAGTTGGTTTATTTTAATGGACGATTATTTATCGAAATCGGTTGAAGAAACTGAAAGGTTTGCCGAAAATTTCAGCAAACAGCTAAACGGTAACGAAATTATTGCAATGTACGGGGGCTTAGGTGCGGGTAAAACCGCTTTTACAAGAGGTCTTGCAAAGGGCTTAGAGGTTGAGGACAACGTTTCAAGCCCTACCTTTGCCATAGTAAATGAATATTCGGGAATATATCCGCTTTATCATTTTGATATGTACCGTATTGAAAACTGGAATGACCTTGAATCTATAGGCTTTTTTGATTATATTAACAACGGTGTAATTGTTATCGAGTGGAGTGAAAACATCGAAGGTGCACTGCCGAGCGAGGTTATCAAAGTTTATATCGACAAAACTGATGACGAAAACGAAAGAATTATAAAAATAGAGGGAATGTAATTGAAAATTCTTGCTGTTGATTCATCCGCAAAATCTTGTTCCGCGGCAGTTGTCGAGGACAAAAAAATACTTGGAAGATTTTTTATAAATACAGCTTTAACCCATAGCCAGACTTTAGCTCCTATGATTGACGCTGTATTAAAAAGTGTAGGAGAAAACCCCGAAACAATCGATGCGTTCGCTGTGTCCGTAGGTCCCGGCTCGTTTACGGGTGTTAGAATCGGTGTTGCAACTGTAAAAGGTATCGCCATGCCGCTAAATAAGCCTTGTATTGCAGTTTCTACATTAGAGGCAATGCCATATAATCTTATGTCAGAGGATTGCATAGCCGTTGCAGTTATGGATGCTCGTTGCAATCAGGTTTATAATGCATTGTTTGAGATAAAAGGCGGAATAGTAAGTCGTATTTGTGATGACAGAGCCATTTCAATTGACGATTTAGCTGATGAGTTAAAAAATTATAACGGTAAATTAATTCTTGTGGGTGATGGGGCAGAGTTGTGCTATAATTCCTATAAAGAAATATTTGATAACATTCATCTTGCTCCTGATAATAACAGATATCAAAACGCTGTGGGAGTAGCCTTATCAGCTTTTGATAAAAATACAATGACAGCAGAAGAACTTCTGCCTACCTATCTTCGCTTGCCACAAGCTCAAAGGGAATTAAAAAAGAGAATGGAGAGTAAAAAATGATAGCACTTGGTTGTGATCACGGCGGAATAAACCTTAAGACCGCCATAATTAAGTATCTTGAGGATAATAATATTGAGTATAAGGATTTTGGTTGCTACAGCGATGAAAGCGTTGATTATCCTATTTACGCCTATAAAGTTGCTAAGGCAGTTTCTGACGGTGAATTTGA
>JAFLSL010000247.1 GCA_022510985.1 Ruminococcus sp.
GGAATCTTAGCTAAAGTATCCTCAGCTTGTGCTGACGCTAATGTTAATATCATTGAGGTTACGCAGAGCGTGCTTAAGGATATGTTTGCTATGACGATGATGGTTGAAATTGATAAGAGCACTTTAGGAATTGACACCTTGAGAGAAAAGCTTTTAAAAGTTGGAGAAGAAACCTCTACAAAGATTCACGTTATGCACGAGGACATCTTTAACAGTATGCATAAGATTTGAGGGGATTAAACCGTTATGTTAGAGACAAAAGATATTCTTGAAACTATTAATATGATAGATAACGAAAACCTTGACGTAAGAACTATTACGATGGGTATTTCGTTGCTCGACTGTATGGACGAGGATATAGATAAAGCAAGCTCTAAAGTCTACGATAAAGTTTGTCGATATGCTCAGGACCTCGTTAAAACAGGCGAAGATATAGAAAAGCAATACGGTATTCCGATTATAAATAAAAGAATTTCCGTCACCCCTATCGGTATGATTGCGGCTCCGTGTCAGAGTAAAAATGTCGTTAAATTCGCTAAAGCTCTCGACAAGGCGGCAAGTAACCTCGGAGTTAACTTTATCGGCGGTTATTCGGCTCTGGTACAAAAAGGCTTTTCTTCGGGCGATTACGCGGTAATCGACAGTATTCCCGAGGCTTTGGCTGAAACTGAGAGAGTATGCTCCTCGGTTAATATCGGCTCAACAAAAGCGGGACTTAATATGGACGCGGTTAAGATGATGGGAAAAATCGTAAAACTTGCCGCTGAAAAAACCGCTGACCGAGATTGTATCGGAGCGGCTAAACTGGTTGTATTTTGTAACGCTCCCGAGGATAACCCGTTTATGGCAGGTGCTTTTCACGGTGCGGGCGAGGCTGACTGCGTAATTAACGTAGGCGTTTCCGGCCCCGGTGTTGTAAGGGCGGCTCTCGCTAAGGACGGTGCCGGAAAAAGCATGGACGAAATCGCGGATATGGTTAAGAAAACCGCGTTTAAGATAACAAGAATGGGTCAGCTTGTAGCAAGGGAAGCCTCAAAAAGACTTTGTGTTCCGTTCGGAATTGTTGACCTCTCCCTCGCTCCTACTCCGGCAGTCGGAGACAGCGTTGCGTATATTCTCGAAGAAATGGGACTTGAAAGCTGCGGATGTCACGGAACTACCGCGGCACTTGCCCTTTTAAACGACGCTGTTAAAAAGGGCGGAGTTATGGCATCCTCTCACGTGGGCGGACTTTCGGGTGCGTTTATTCCTGTCAGCGAGGACGCAGGTATGATTGCCGCAGTTAACAGAGGAACGCTTGATATCACAAAGCTCGAATGTATGACGGCTGTATGCTCGGTTGGTCTTGATATGATTGTTGTACCAGGAGATATTACACCCGAAACAATTTCCGCAATAATTGCGGACGAGGCAGCTATAGGTATGGTTAACTCAAAGACAACTGCTGTACGTCTTATTCCCGCTATCGGTAAAAAAGCAGGCGAAGAACTCAGCTTCGGCGGACTTTTGGGAACAGGTCCTGTTATGCCAATCAGAAATGGCGACCCGAGCATATTTATAAACAGAGGCGGTCGACTTCCCGCACCGCTTCAATCGCTTAAAAATTGACGGAGGTTATTTCTTATGAAAGACGTAATCAAAAAACTTGTTGACATTGAAGAACAGGCAAAAATTTTCAACGAAGAAACTAACAGGCAAAAGAAAAGTCTTGAAAAAGAAATTTCATTAGAAACAAAGAAAATCTATGATAAATATATGGCTGACGCTAAAGCAGAAGTTGAAAAACAAAGCGAGATTATTAAGGAAGAAAGCCAGAAAAGCTTTGAGAAAAACGAGAAAAAGCGTTTAGAGTCAGCAAAAAAACTGCAGGAAAAATTTGACGAAAACGCTGAAGGCTGGGTTGATACTATTATAAATAATGTTTTAGCTTAAGTATTACGTTAAGAGAAAGGCGGTGTGTATATGTCACAAACAAGCTACGCGGTTTTGACACGTGCAAAGGCTAAATTCGGAAAGCGTCTAAAAAGCAAGGACTACAAGGCACTTTTGGACTGCGATAACGTTACAGATGTTATGACGTACTTAAAATCAAATACACACTACATTAACGCATTCGGTGAGGCTAACGAAAGAGGTATCCACCGAGGACTTTTTGAGAGCCTTTTACGTCAGTACGTTACAAACGAGTTCGATACAATAAGCCGTTATGAGCTTAGCGTAGGCGAGGAGTTTTCGCAGTATATTGCACATAAAACAGAGACAGACGAGATTATACGAATTCTCACGCTTTTAAACTCAAAGGATAAACAGGCATACCACTTTACAGTACCTGCACATATTGCGAAAAAGACCTCAATTAACCTTAATGTTTTAGCTAAGGCTGAAAACTACGAGCAATTTTTGCAAGCTCTAAAAAACACAAGATATGATACTGTTTTGCAGGAA
>JAFLSL010000248.1 GCA_022510985.1 Ruminococcus sp.
GTAAGCAAAATTCCGAGCTTGCCAATATTAAGAAGATTTCTGATGCCTCAGCAAAGCAAGCTCTTGCAATCAAAAAGATTATTGAAAAAAAAGGCATAGATTTTTTATCGGACGATTTAAAAGTTTTGGCACTTTTAAGGCTCGAAAATCCCGATATGTCCTTAAAGGAGCTGGGAGAAAATCTAAACCCGAAAATTTCCAGAAGCGGTGTTAACCACCGCATAGAGAGGATTTTTAAAATAGCGAATTCGCTATAGGAGGAAATATGGAAGAAAAATTAACATTTGAAAAAGCTAACGAAAAGCTCGAAATACTTGTTAATAAAATGGAAAGCGGCGATTTATCCTTAGATGAAAGTATGAAATGCTATGAAGAAGCGTTTAAGCTTTTGGGTTATTGTTATAAACAGCTTGAGGTTTGCAAAGGACAAATCACCGATATCAACAAAAGAATAGACGATATAAAAAACAAAGAGGATATATTTAATGAATGATTTACAAATAATTGAAAACGCTCTTTACGGCTATATCCCAAAGGGTTTGAAGTATGAAAAAAACCTCGTAGATTCTATAGAATACAGCCTTAAAGCAGGCGGAAAACGCATTCGTCCAAAGCTTGTCTTAGAGTTTTCAAGACTGTGCGGAGGAAGTGACAAATCAGCCTTGCCCTTTGCTTGTGCAATTGAAATGATCCATACATATTCTCTTATTCACGACGACCTTCCCTGTATGGACAACGACGATATGCGTCGCGGAAAGCCTTCCAATCATAAGGTTTTCGGTGAGGATATTGCCCTTTTAGCGGGAGATGCACTCCAGAGCCTTGCGTTTGATGTTATGTCGCAAAGCTCGACCTTAGAGAACGCATCAGCCGAAGCTTGTGTAAGATGTATAAATATTCTTTCCTCTTATTGCGGAACAGTAGGAATGGTAGGCGGTCAGGTAATTGACCTCGAGAACGAAAATAAAATCGCAGATTTATCTTCCGTTACCGAATGTAACCGCAAAAAGACTGGAGCACTTATTAAAGCCGCCTGCGAAATGGGATGCGTCTGTGCCGGTGCTGATGAGGAAAAAATTCTCGCCGCAAGAAAATTCGGCGAAAATATCGGAATTGCATTCCAGATTGTCGATGATATTCTCGACGTTACATCTTCCGATGAAGAGCTGGGAAAACCTGTCGGAAGTGATATTGATAACAACAAATCAACCTACGTATCTCTTCTTGGAGTTGATGAATGTAAAAAACGTGTGGACAAGCTGACAAAGGATGCAATTGACGCTCTTGACTGCTTTGACGGCAACACATCCTCTTTAAAGCAACTTGCTTTAAATCTTTCGAACAGAAAAAACTAATCTTTATAACGGGGTAGGATTATGGAAAACAAGTACAGAATCCTTTCTACAATTAAATCACCAAGCGACCTGAAAAAACTCTCTGATTCCGAAACAAAGTTACTTTGCACTGAAATACGTGAAAAGCTTATTGAGGTAGTTTCCGTTAACGGCGGACACCTTGCATCAAATCTCGGAATAGTAGAGCTTACCGTTGCACTTCATAAAAGCCTGAACTGCCCGAAGGACAGTATAGTCTGGGACGTAGGACATCAAAGCTACGTCCATAAAATGCTGACCGGAAGATACGATGAAATTGATACCATCAGGAAAAAGGACGGTCTTGCTGGATTTCCAAAGCGTAGCGAAAGCGAATATGACGCTTTTAATGCCGGACATTCGAGTACCTCAATTTCAGCCGCATACGGTATCGCTAAGGCAAAACAGCTCAAAGGCGACAATTCCTACACTGTAGCAATTATCGGTGACGGCTCTATGACCGGCGGACTTGCATACGAAGGACTTAATAACGCGGGCCGTTTTAAGAAAAACTTTATCGTTATTCTTAATGACAATAAAATGTCAATCTCTAATAACGTGGGTGCAATGGCGATGAACCTTTCCCATATGAGAGTAAAGCCTACATATCTGCGTGTTAAACGCCACACGGAGAAAATTCTCTCTCATATTCCGCTTATCGGCAATTTCTTTAAAAAGGTTCTCAGACGCAGTAAATCCAAGATTAAAAACCTGATTTATAAAAATACTCTTTTTGATTTTCTCGGATATACCTATCTCGGACCAATTGACGGTCACGATCTTGACGAGCTTAACAACGCTCTTTTGGTTGCCAAAAAGACAAACGGACCTGTTTTAGTTCACGTTGTTACCAAAAAGGGTAAAGGCTATGAGCCTGCCGAATCCCGTCCAAAGGAGTTCCACGGCATCGGAAAATTTGACATTGATACCGGCGAGCCGCTTTCGAGCAAAAAAGGTTTTTCCTATGTGTTCGGAAAGCACCTATGCAGTATGGCTCAGAAGGACAAAAAAATCTGTGCCATAACTGCCGCAATGACTCTCGGAACGGGACTTTCAAAGTCG
>JAFLSL010000249.1 GCA_022510985.1 Ruminococcus sp.
AAGTGTATCAAGTGCGGTGCTTGTATGGAAGGCTGTAAGTTCGACGCTATTTCTAAAGGCTAAGGAAAGGGAGATATTGTTATGGAAATGTTAAACATTAAAATTAACGGTAAGGATTACTCCGTTGCCAAAAATACTACTATTCTTGAAGCCTGCAATCAGTTCGGAATTAAAATCCCGACATTATGCTATTTAAAAGAAATCAACGAAATCGGTGCTTGCCGTATGTGTCTTTGCGAAGTTAAGGGTGCGAGAAGCTTAGTTGCTGCTTGCGTATATCCTATCGACAGAGATGGTACTGAAATCTTCACAAACACACCTGAAATCCGCAAGTACAGAAAGACTAACCTTGAGCTTCTTCTTTCAAACCACGACAAGAAATGTCTTTCTTGCCCGAGAAATGACAATTGCGAGCTTCAGAAGCTTTGTCTTGAATATGACGTAGACGAGGATAAATTCCAGGGTGAGGAAACTCACTACGAAGAGGATAAGTCAACACTTCACCTCGTTAGAAACAACAACAAATGTATCCTCTGCCGTCGTTGCGTTGCTGCTTGTAAAAACCAGTATGTATCAGTTATCGGTGCTAACAACAGAGGATTTGATACAGCTATCACCTGTGCATTCGACAAAGACTTAAACAGCGTTTCCTGCGTAAGCTGCGGTCAGTGTACCGTTGTATGTCCGACAGGTGCGTTAGTTGAGCGTGACGATACCGCTAAGGTATTTGAGGCTATTGCTGATCCTACAAAGCACGTAGTTGTTCACACAGCTCCTTCAATCCGTGCTACATTGGGCGAATGCTTTGGTATGCCTATCGGCTCTAACGTAACAGGCAAAATGGTTACTGCGTTAAAGTTACTCGGATTTGATAAGGTATTTGACACAAACTTTGGTGCTGACCTTACAATTATGGAAGAAGGAACAGAGTTTATCGACCGTGTTAAAAACGGCGGTACTCTCCCGATGATTACTTCCTGTTCACCGGGTTGGGTTAAGTTCTGCGAGCATTATTATCCTGACCTTATCCCCCATCTTTCAACTTGTAAATCCCCTCAGCAGATGCAGGGTGCAATGATTAAGTCCTATTATGCTGAGAAAGCAGGAATTGATCCTAAGGATATAGTTGTTGTATCTGTAATGCCCTGTGTTGCTAAGAAATTTGAGATTGATCGTGACGATCAGGGTCACGACGGTATGCAGGATAACGATATTTCTATCTCCACAAGAGAGCTTGCTAAGATGATTAAGACAGCAGGTATTCAGTTTACTGAGCTTGAGGATGGAACTTTCGACCCGATTATGGGTATCGGAACAGGTGCAGGCACAATCTTCGGTGCATCCGGCGGTGTTATGGAGGCGGCTTTAAGAACAGTTGCAGACGTACTCACAGGTCAGGACCTTGAGAAATTTGAATATACTGAAGTTCGCGGCATGGACGACGTTAAAGAAGCTACATATAATGTTGCAGGCATTGACGTTAAGGTTGCTGTTACATCAGGACTTAAGAATGCAGCTAAGCTTCTTGATGACATCAGAGCAGGCAAGTCTGATTATCAGTTCATCGAGATTATGTGCTGTCCCGGCGGTTGTATTAACGGCGGCGGTCAGCCAATTCAGCCCGGTCATGTGAGAAACTTTACTGACTTAAAGGCTAAGAGAGCTGAAGCACTTTATGATGACGATCGTAACCTTCCGTTCAGAAAGTCTCACGACAACCCTGAAATCAAAGCAATCTACGATGAGTATCTTGAAGAGCCGGGTTCACACAAGGCTCATGAATTACTTCATACTTCATACGTTGAGCGTGAGAAATACTAATATTTTAGGATAGACTAAAATAAAATTACAAGCGATAGCCAAAAAGCTATCGCTTGTTTTTTATGAATTATTATTAAAAAACTTTCCGAAAAAAAGACGGTGCAAAAGCACCGTCTTTATAATTTAGATTTACTGCTCGGAAAAGCTATCCTTATCCACTCCGCAGAGAGGACATTCAAAATCAGCGGGAAGATCCGCAAACTTTGTGCCGGGTTCAATACCGTACTCGGGAGCTCCTGCCTCTTCGTCGTATTCCCAACCGCAAACATCACATACGTATACCATCAAAATCCCTCCTTCTAAAAGATTTTATATTATGCTTCAGCTATAACCTCTACCTCAACCAAAACGTTCTTAGGAAGTGTTTTAACAGCAACACAGGAACGTGCGGGTTTTCCGGTAAAGTATTTTCCGTATATTTCGTTAAAAGAAGCAAAATCGTTCATATCAGCAAGAAAACACACTGTCTTAACAGCTTTTTCAAGATATGAGCCTGACGCTTAGAGAATGTTTTTAAGGTTTGTACAAACCTGCTCATTCTTACCTACAATAGTATCAGACTATACGTTTACTGATGCGGGATTAATATAAATCTGAACG
>JAFLSL010000025.1 GCA_022510985.1 Ruminococcus sp.
CTTTTGTAAAACTTCGTCAAGCGTTCCTGTAATAGTGCAGCCTGCTGCCGCCGCGTGACCGCCGCCGCCGAACTGACGGCAGAATTCGCACGCGTCAACGCCGTCGTTTGTACGCACGGAAATTTTGAAATTATCGGCTTTCTGACGGGCGGTAATGCCCATTTTTACGCCCTCAATCTGACGCGGAATTGAGGCGATGCCCTCGGTTTCGTCGTCAGTAAGATTCTCGGTCAGTTCAAGCGTGGTGTAGATAATTGCACACTTGTCGTTTGCACAGAAAATCATATTATCGAGTAGCTCGCGTTCAAGCTGGACCGCCGCCTTAGATTTAGTTTCAAACATTATTTTGTTGATGTACGCACTGTCGCACCCGAAGTCGAGCAAATCAGCGGCAATTCGCATAGTTCTTGAGGTTGTGTTAGAGTAGCGGAAACAACCTGTGTCTGTGCTGATTGCGGTGTAGATACAGTTTGCGATATCACGCGTCATTTTTGCCCCGAGCAGAGGAATAAGCTCGTAGATAATCTCGCCTGCCGCCGCCGAGTCAGCCTCAACGTACTTATAAGGTGCGTTTATGCAGTTGCTTTGGTGGTGGTCGATGCAAAGGTTGATTTTTCCCTCGTAATCTTCTTGATTACAGCCGAGGAGCTTTTCGTTGGCAACGTCGGTCGAGATTATAAACTCAGCCTCAAAATTCTGCTCCTCAAGCTTAGAGAAAATAAACTCAAAGCTTTTTGAGCGAGCGGTTGTGATTACCCTTGCATTTTTTCCGATTTGCTGTAGAGCAAGAGCAAGCCCGAAACCGCTGCCGATGCAGTCACCGTCGGGATAATGGTGAGTTAAAATTTCAAAATTATTATGTTGTAAAATTAAATCTGCAACTTCTTTTAATGTCATAATTTTACCTTTTATTTGCTTAAGTCGTTTAAGATTTTTGAGATGTTCGCACTGTATTCAATGCTGTCGCTCGCGGTAAAGATAAGCTCGGGAACGTGGCGGAGCTTTAAGCGGTGACCCAGCTCGCGGCGGATAAAACCCGCCGCACTGTCAAGTCCCTTGCACGCTTGCTTGCAACGCTCCAGTCCCTCGATTGCACTGACATAAACTGTGCAGTATGAAAGGTCGTTTGTGACCTCTACACGAATAATCGAGATAAACGCGTCTTTTACTCGCGGGTCCTTAAGCTCACGGAAAATCGCCGTCAGCTCACGTTTAATATCCTCGGTAGTTCTTTCTATTTTATGTCCTGACATATTGAAACTCCGTTTAATATTTTAATCTCTGTACTCTTCTATAGCGTAAACCTCGAAGATATCGCCTTCCTTAAGGTCGCTGAATTTTTCAAGACAGATACCGCACTCATAGCCCTCGGCAACTTCCTTAACAGAATCTTTGAATCTCTGGAGAGATGCGATATTGTCGTCGGCGATAATAATACCGTCACGTACAACGCGTACCATACCGTTACGCTGGATTTTGCCCTTCTTAACATAGGAGCCTGCAACGGTGCCGACGCTCTTAATCTTGATAACATTTCTGACTTCCGCTGTACCAAGCTCAACCTCTCTTGTTTTGGGAGCAAGCATACCCTTCATAGCGGACTCGATTTCCTCGATGCAGTCGTAGATTACGCGGTACATACGCATATCCACGCCGTCACGCTCTGCAATGCTCTGGGCGTTTGCGTCGGGACGAACGTTAAAGCCTACGATAATTGCGTTTGACGCGTTTGCGAGCATAACATCGCTTTCGTTAACCGCACCAACCGCACCGTGGATAACATTAACTCTGACTTCCTCGTTGGTGAGCTTTTCAAGGCTCTGGCGTACAGCCTCAACTGAGCCTTGAACGTCAGCCTTAACGATAATTTTAAGCTCTTTCATTTCACCCTGCTTCATCTGGTCAAAGAGGTTGTCGAGGGTAACCTTAGTCTGAGCGTTAAACAACTCTTCCTTACGCTCGTTCTTTCGCTGGTTAACGAGCTGACGTGCGAGGTGTTCGTTTGTAACGGCGTTGAATACGTCACCGCCCACGGGAACCTCGTCAAGACCGATAATCTCAACCGGAACGGACGGGCCTGCGGTTTTAACCTTTTCACCCTTGTCGTTTGTCATAGCTCGAACACGTCCGAGACATGTTCCGGCAACGACAGTATCGCCTGAGTTAAGAGTACCATTTTGTACTAAAACAGTCGCAATCGGACCTCTGCCCTTATCAAGACGAGCCTCGATTACAATACCCTTTGCGGCTCTGTCGGGGTTAGCTTTAAGCTCTTTCATCTCTGCAACGAGAAGAACGCTTTCGAGAAGGTCGTCAAGACCTTCCTTTGTTTTTGCGGAAACGGGAACGCAGATTACATCGCCGCCCCATTCCTCGGGGATAAGCTCATATTCTGTGAGCTGTTGTTTAACCTGCTCGGGATTTGCACCCGGTTTATCCATTTTGTTGATTGCAACAATAACAGTAACGCCCGCCGCCTTTGCGTGGTTAATCGCCTCGACTGTCTGCGGCATAATGCCATCGTCAGCCGCTACAACGAGAATTGCGATATCGGTTGACTGTGCACCTCTCGCACGCATTGTTGTAAAAGCTTCGTGACCGGGGGTGTCGAGGAAGGTAATCGGCTGGTCGTTAACTATTGTGCGGTACGCACCGATATGCTGTGTGATACCGCCTGCTTCGCCTTCGGTTACGTTAGCGTGGCGGATTGCGTCGAGGATAGATGTCTTACCGTGGTCAACGTGACCCATTACAACAACGACAGGGGCTCTGCCTACGAGATTAGCGTCGTCGTCCTCGCTGTCGTCGATAATCTGCTCTTCGATAGTAACGATAACTTCTTTTTCAACCTTAGCGTTGAATTCCATAGCGATAAGCTCGGCTGTATCAAAGTCGATTGTATCATTTGCTGTTATCATCGAGCCCATTAAGAACGCCTTTTTAACAACCTCGGCAACGGTAGCCTTTAGTCTGAGGGCAAGCTCGGAAACCACGATTTCCTCGGGAACGGTGATTGTAATAGAACGCTCCTTACGCTGTTTCTCGATACGAGCGAGTCTCTGAGCCTCGGTTTCGCGTTTTCCGCCGCGGCGTTGACGCTGTTTGCGGGCACGGTTTGAAAACTTTTCCTTTTTGCTTGTATCCTGATTACGGCGAAGCTTTTCGTTCGCCATATCGTCATATTTCTGGTTGTATCTTTCCACGTCGACGTTTGACTGACGGGTGTCGATAACACGGCGGTTTGAGCGGTGGTCGCTGCGTTCCTCTTCAATAGTGTTAACAACCTCAACCTTTTCAACCTTGCCGCGGGTTTTCTTAGCCTTAGCGGCAGCTTGCTTAGGCTCTTCCTTAGCGGGTTTTCCAACAGGAATAGCCTTGCGGGTGGATTTTTCTTCCTTCTGCTCTTCTACAACCTGTTTTTCATATTCCTCAATCGCCTTATCTCTTACTGAGAAATACTCGGAAAAATCCTTAACCGCATTTTGAGTGGTCATAACGTCAAAAATGACGTTAAGCTCTTCCGCGTCTAAAGAGGTCATTGATTTTTTATTAACACCGCATTTATCCAAAAGGATTTCGGTAATAATTTTGCTTTTTACGTTAAAATCATCCGCTACTTCTTTTACCTTATATTTTATCATAGACACTTACCTCCTGTTTCATTTTGTATAAGCCAAACGAGCTTTTTTGCAAAGCCGTCATCACAAACCCCGACAACCGCACAAAATCTTCCGAGTGCGTCTGAAAGCTCGTCGCGTGTTCTGTTAAGCTTTAAAAGCTCTGTGTTTGCAAAAGTGCATACCTTGTTCAGCTTTTTTTCTGTATTTAAAGAGATGTCGCTGCTGACTAGCACCAGCTTTGCGTTTCCGTTTAAAACGTCGTCTGCTACGGCGTCGTTTCCAACGGTCAGCCTGCCGGCACGTCGGCACAATCCGAGGAGATTAAGAATTTTATCATTCAAAATTTTTCAGCTCCTCTTTTATTCCGATAAAAATATCTTCGGGTATCTGCATCGAAAAAGCCCTCTCAAAGCGTTTTGCTTTAATTGCTTTTTCAAGGCATTGTGTGCTTTTACATACATATGCCCCTCTGCCCGGCTTTTTTCCGACAAGGTCGAGGCTTACCCCGCCCTTAGCGGTTATTTCGCCGTTTTCGTTTTTTTCATCGGGAGCTTTTACCACGCGTACAAGCTCTCGCTTCGGTTTCATTTCGCCGCAGCCCGTGCATTTACGCATAGGTACTTTTTTCTGTTTCAAACTGAATTACACCTCAGTTTCAGAAGTTTCTTCGTCGTCCTCGTCCTCGCCGTAAAAGCCTGATTCGGGACGGATATCAATTTTCCAGCCTGTTAAACGAGCGGCAAGACGAGCGTTCTGACCTTTGTTACCGATAGCAAGAGAAAGCTGGCCGTCGGGAACGGTTACCTTGCAACTCTTTGCACTCTCGTCAAGAATGTCAACATTTAAAACAGTTGCGGGTGAAAGTGCAGCGGCGATATACTTCTCGGGGTCTTCGCTATACTCGATAATGTCGATTTTCTCTCCGCCCAGCTCGGAAACGATTTCGTTAACACGGTCGCCTCTTGTTCCGATACAGGAACCGATTGCGTCGATGTTCTCGTCATTTGAGAGAACTGCCATTTTTGTACGGCTGCCGGCCTCGCGGGCAATAGCCTTAATTTCTACAACGCCGTCGTAAATTTCGGGAACTTCCTGCTCGAAAAGACGCTTAACAAGCTCGGGGTGAGTACGGCTGATCATCGCCTTCGGTCCGCGGTCGTTGTCCTTAATATCGGCAACTAAAACCTTGATGTTGTCGCCGTCGTGAAGAATACGGTCGCCAACCTGCTCGCTTTTCGGAAGAGTTGCAACAGCCTTTCCGATGCGGATAGTAGCCATTCCGTTTACGGGGTCCACTCTTTCTACAACAGCAGTAACAAGCTCGCCCAAACGGCTCTTGAATTCCTGAAGCATCTGTCCCTTTTCGCCGTCGCGGATACCCTGACGGATAACACTTCTTGCGGTCTGAACCGCGATACGACCGAGCTGCTTCGGGTCGAGTGCAACGGGGTATTCGTCGCCGATTTCGATTTTCTTTCTCTTTTTTCTTACTTCCTCGAGGGATATCTCGAAGTTCGGGTTTTCAACCTCTTCGACAACCGTCTTAACGAGCTTTACGTCAAAGGTGTTCTTTTCGGGGTTAATTTTAAATACAACGTTTTCGTTGCCGCCGTAGGAGTTTTTGCAGGCAACCTTGATTGCTCTTTCAATCTGCTCAATCATATAATCCATAGGGATGCCTTTTTCTTTTTCGAGCAGAGTGAGTGCTGTAAATAATTCCTTGTTGTTCATTTTTCTGACCATTCCTTTCTCTGTCAGGACACAAAAGCCCTTTTTCTTTTAATCAAAATCATCGAGTTTTATCCACGCGGTATCCTTGACGTTAATCGTCATCTGATTTTCTCCGCTGTGGTCTGTTATTGTAACTTCGCCTGAGTTGTAAGCGGTTAAAACTCCCTTGAATTCCTTGCCGACACCTTCAATCGGGCGAATCATTTTTACCATAATATCCGCACCTATAAAGCGGGTAAAATGCTCGTCGCGAACAAGAGGTCTTTCAAGTCCGGGTGAGCAAACCTCGAGCGTGTAAGCGTCCGAAATCGGATCCTCGTCGTCGAGCGGTTTATCAACAGCTCGCGAAACCGCCTCGCAGTCGTTAATATCAACGCCTTCTTCCTTGTCGATAAAAATACGAAGGAAATAGTTTGAGCCTTCTTTAACGTAGCGAACGTCCCAAAGCTCAAGCCCAAGCTCGTTAACAATCGGCTCGGCAATATTCCAAACTCTCTGTACAGTATTGCCCTTTTTTGCCATAAGCAAACCTCCTGTATTATTTGCTAAACAGAAAGGAGCAAGCCGTTCGCTCACTCCTTTTCTTTAAAATATTCAGCATAAGAATTATAGCACTATTTTTTAAATAATGCAAGGGTTTTTGGAAAAATTTTCTTCTCAGCCGATTTTATCACCAGAAGGTTTTAACTTCCTTATCCTTTGCAACCTGCGGTGCCTGACTGATAAGCTTTTCAACATAGCTTGAGTAAACCGTTCCTACAGTCTCAGAATTAAGCGTAACTGTGTATTTGTTAGCACTCAGCTTGTAGTAGGAAATAGTGTCGATAGCTCTGTCTTTGTCGTAGGTGTATTTTATGGTGAGTGCAGGGCTGCCGCCGGCTTTTTTGCCCGATTTATCCGCCTTGGTTAAAAGTGCCGAGTTTCTGAAGAAAATCTCAAAGTTGCCCTGAGTTAGCTCCTCGTTTTTGTAGCTTGTTACTGTGTTGGTGGAAGAAGTTTCCTCGCCGTTGTCGTCGGTTGTTTTTGTAACGGTTGTCTTAATATCGAAGTTGTAGGTTTTGCCCGAGCAGGTAACGGACATTTTAGAAAGTCCGCTCAGCTGAGGATTGAGAACATAAGATGAAACAAGTTTTTCTACAGAGGTTTCCACCCACGGAATTGACGCCGCCGCGATTTTGTAGACAACCTCGCTGTCTGTTTTCATAAGGTAGCAGTTGCCCTCGCTGTCGGGCTTTGAGGCGATGAGGTCAACCGTTGTGTCGGAATATTTTGCCGTAAGCTTTGCGTATGCAGGGGATAGTCCGAGTTTTGAAAGCTTTGAGGCACTCGGGTTAACTGCCGCAACGCTGTCTGCGTAAAGTCCGCGAATTGCTCCCGAGATGATTGAAGCCTCGCTGTCGTCGGCATAGGTGCTGACGGGTGAGGTAAGTATATAAGCGTTTGAGATGTGGGTTGTGTCGGGATTCGGCTTCATAGCAATCGTATTCTTGAAATGCTTGCCCGAAAGGGTAAGAGTTTTGAACTCGCTTGAGGCTGTATCGGACGCACCCTCGTTTATCGTAAGGCTCATATAGTCATTGATACCGTAAAGAAGCTTTTCGACAGTTTCGGTGTCGCAGAGATAAACCGCGTTGCCCGAGCCGAACATAACGTATGTTCCGAGGTTTTGCGGAGCATTTGAGCCGACCTTTATAACCGCCGTTGTTTTGTCGTCGTAGGTGATGTTTGCAACGGCTCTCGGCTTGTCAAAACCGTAGTCAGCGAGTTTTCCGCTTACGTCCTCGCAGGATACGGCGTTAAAGCTGAGGGTTGAGCAGGCACTTGCGATTTCGTCCGCAACGCCCGCCTGAAGGTCAAAATCCTCGTAGCCGACAATTGTATATATCGTTGTGTCGGTGCCTTCAACCTGTTCGCCTGTTTCGGGATCGGTTTCCTCGGTTTTTGTGGTCGGGGTGTAGGACGTTATCGTGTAGCTGCCCTTGCTGTTTTTAATTTTGATTTTGCTTATGTCGGCTGGAACGAGGTTTAGCAGCTGACCGCTGCCGTTTTCTTTGAGCTTGCCGTTGTTGTCGGTTTCTAAGTTTACCTCGTGAACCTTATCTGAGCCGACCGCGTTTTCAACCGCGGCAACTCCCGTAACTTCGCTCGGGGTATCGTCGCCCTTTGGCAAAAAAATTAAAAGAAGAACCACGCCGACGAGTACAACCGCACCGATAAGAGAAAAAATCAGAGCTTTAATATGAGAGTTTTTCTTCTTTTTCGGCTGATTATTTTGTTTCGGGTTTTCAAATTTTTCGAGAAGATTTTCGTAGTCTTTGTCGGTTTCTTCGATTAAAACCTCGGGTTCATTTGTGTTTAAAATATCTTTTTCACTCATCATTTATTCCTCCTGCGGATATACATTACAAGTCCGATAAGAAGAACTATAATCGGAATAACAGCGATGAAAATTACGCCTGCCGCAATAATTGTCGAGGTGTTTGTAATGCCTAGCTCGCCCTCGTCAACGGCTGCGGAATTGATGGTAATTCCCATATCTCCGCGGTCTGTAACCGTGTTGCAGAAATTGATGATGTAGTTTGTGTTGTTGTAGGAGGTTGTGTTTAAGAAGGAGCTTGCGAAGATATACGGCGAGCCGAAAACTGCAACGTTGGAGCTGTTGCCGTCTTCACTTGTTTTTGTGCCGATAGCAGCGAGGTTTAGGCTCGATTTTTTATATTTTTCAAAGTCCTTTTCGCTTGAAAATTCCGATACGTCAACGCTGAACGGGATAACGCCTGCGGAGGTTTCAATGCTTAACAGAGGAGATGCTGTGTCCTCGCTTTTGATTTCAATGTTTCTTGAATTATAAACAATTGTCGGAATACCCGCGTTCTTTAAATCAGCCGTGTAGGTATCATTGTTATAATCGGTCAGGAACATAAAAGGCGTCTGAACATAATACTGCGGGCTTGTGCAGAAGCTCAGTCCGTCTGAAACTTCCATACCGTATTCGCTTAAAAGTCCGTCCAAATTCGGGGTAGAGGTGTCGAGATCCATCGGAAGATAAATTAATGTTCTGCCCTTTTCGCCGTCGTTGTCGAGCCATTCGGTGAGTTTTTTAACAGCCTCTTCGGAAAGGTCAACTGTCGGAGCGTAGAGGATAGCGATTTTTGAGCTGTTTCTGAGGTTTTGAGTTGTGAGGTTTATCTCCTCGGTTGAGTAAGCGTTCTGCTTTAAGAGAGTTTGGAGAGCGGAGTAGATATCCTCGGTCTCGCCTGAGCCTGTAATAATATCAACGCCGACCTTGTCTGTGGTTGTAACGTCCAGAATTCCCGTAATAACAGCCTGCTCGATTTTTGTACCTGTGTACGCGTAGTAGCCGTAGTAGGAGAGAGTCTCGCTGTCGTAGTCAAAGCAGTCCTCGAGAGAAAGTGCGGTGTAGCTGTCGCCTGCGTCAACAACAATAAGGTTGTTGGCGGTTTCGGAGGTCCAGTCGATGTTTTCGTATTTGCCCGTAAAGGTCGGGTTAGCCGAAAGGTCAATAAACTTCAGGCTGACATTCGGGCTTTTAGCCGCCATTTTTCTTAAAAGCTTATCCGCCTGAACAAAATACTGTGAGCCTGAGCCAGCACTCATTCCGCTTTTGAAGGTGCTTTCTCTGACTAAAACGTAGAGGGTTATATCCTTGTCGAGCTGGGAGATATATTCCTGAGTATCGTTCTGAAGCTGATAGGTCTGCGACGCAGTCATATCAAATTGAAGACTCGGAAAACGTTCCACCAAAAGCCCCGTGATAAAGTTTAAGAGGACGATGATGCAGATGAAAATTGCAGTAATTGCAACCGCAACGGAGCCTCTCTTAGCTTTTCTGGACTTTAAAAGAGCCTTTAGCTTTCCTTTGTTTT
>JAFLSL010000250.1 GCA_022510985.1 Ruminococcus sp.
AATGCGTTTTCCAATAATTATACTGTAGAGAGTATTAAAATTCCCTCAAGTGTAAATTACCTCGGCTGTTCAGCTTTTTACAATTGTATAAATCTGAAAAAAGTTACGTTACCGAACAGTATTGAATCGGTTAAGTCAAACACATTCAAAAACTGCAAAAAGCTCAAAACTGTTAATTTACCCGATACCTTATGGGAAATTGAACAGGAAGCATTCAGAGGTTGCAAGAAACTTACAAAATTTGTTGTTCCGAAAAGTTTAGCAAAAATCGGCAAAAAAGCCTTTATGGATTGTAAATCTCTAAAGACAGTTGATTTTACCGAAAATGTTGAGGGTGCAAAAATAAGCGATTATGCACTCGGTTTTTATGAGGTCACAAGACCTCATCACGATTACGATATCGAAAAAACAAAAGTGTGTAAGTTGAAAGGCTTTAAAGTGCTTTTAAATGGCACCAACGAAACAGACTTTCCGTTAGAATACGCTTCGCAAAATGGTTTTACCGCTATACTAAACGTTAGCAAAAATGCAAAGGTAATCGGAAATATTCCTGCGGGAAGCGTTGCAAAACTAAGGGTTGACGGAAAAAAGGTAACGAAGATAACGGTTAAGAAAAACAAGGTTGTTAAGGTTACAAAAAGCGGTAAGGTTATCGCTCTGCAAGCAGGAAAAGCTGATTTTACAGCAACTCTTTCAGGCGGAAAAAAGATTAAAGCGAAGTTTAATGTTCAAAGCGACCCTGAGTTAGAGTACTTTGGTGTAAACGGAGTTTATGTTAAGAAGGGAAAAAACGTAACAGTTAAGCTTTTTGGAAAGGTTAATAGCATAAAGAATAAATACACTTCAACTTCTAAGGCTAAAATTGTTTCCAAAAAGAACACAAACAAGATTAAGATAAAAGGTTTATCCAAAGGCTTATCAACAGTCAAGGTTAAGGTCAACGGAGTAAAAACCTTAAAGCTTAAGGTAACAGTTATATAATAGGGCTATCCCATCAAAAGAAGTTGCTCCTGTCATTTCTCAGGAGCAATTTCTTATAACAGCTATAAAAAAAGGAAGGAGTGAATAATTAACGTATAATATTTATGATAGAATAATAGATGAAGGAAATGCCTGTGCGAGTAATCATATCAATTGCCAATATATAACTCTTTTAAAAGAAATTTGCTGTAGATGTAATACTAAACGAAAAAACGAAAAGAAGGATAGGGTGCTATTTTGCGAAGCTTATTGTGCTAACGGGAATTATATTGCAACATTGAAGTTGCTTTGGAATTTTGTACGACAAATGACCAATCACATTGAAGGAAATGATATTGCCGAGGATTTAGAAAAAGCAGTTGGGAAGGTTAAGAAAATTTTTTCTGATGGCGAAACGGAAAACAGCTGCTATAATTATTTACTTGAAGTAACCAAAGTTGCAGTAAAGGAAAATTATCTGCCAATAGAATTTGAAAATCACACAGAGGCAGGACGATGCAAGTATATTCTTTTTGGAATTATCATTCACCTAATCTGCGAGGTGATGTTGTGTACTTCTGTTATCAGATTCTTTCCAACAGTTTTGTCAGGTTCTATGGATTTCAGGTTAATTTTCTCATCGTCTTTCGATGTATAGGACCTCTATTTTTAGAAATAAATGCGTTCCCATTTTAGTGATTACCTATTCTAAACTCCTCATCGTTTTTATTACCATTTGTTTGAATTCTCCTGCGTATTTGTTGCTCGGTATTCTTTTATTCAAAAAAACCTCCTGCTAGACATTATATACCATAATATCTAACAGGAGGTGTGTTTCGTAATGAGCGGTTTTTATATACCCGGTTTTAACCGAAAAGCCCGTCAAGGAAACTGCTTCCGATATTATTTAAATATGATTGTGTTGAAGAAACAGTTGATAGTGCAGTTGCAATAAGCATCTGATAAGCTACATATGTAAAGATTGCAATAGCTATCGTAATAAACAGAGCAGTAACAATGTTAAATAATCCCTCGTTTTTCATCTCGGGAATATTCTCAATTGCCCCTCGAACAAGAACTGTAATATAGAAAATAAGTACCAAAATTATCGCAAAAATTGCAATGTAATAAGAAATAAAGGCAAGTATTCCACCGATTACAAATAATACAATTGTAGGAGTTGAGTTGACAGAAAAGTCAATAAAGGAGTCGATGAAGATGGTTTTTGGGTCAGAAGCTTTATTGAAAATTTTTATTAATGCAAATCTTACAAAAATATAAAGACCTGCAATCAAAAACGTCATAATCAGAGAGTGGAGAAGAATGTTTCCAAAATTAAATGTTTGAACAAGTCCGCTTGCACCGAACATAGAGGTGATTCCACCGATTGAGGAATCTAGTTTATTAAAGAAACAACATCCAAAAATTACAAGAGAAATAAAGAGGGCAATTGTATAGAG
>JAFLSL010000251.1 GCA_022510985.1 Ruminococcus sp.
AAGAATATCAAGACAACGGTCAATACTCGCCCTTACCTTTCCTTCGGTTTTATAAGGTGCCAGAGCCTGAAGTACAATTGCGGTTGTATCTGTATCTGAACTATTTCCCATAAGCACATAGCCGCCTTTATCTGATTCCTTTTCGAGTATTTGGGAAATTATACTTTCTCTTGTATCTTTTGCTTTAGAAGGAATAACATAGTTTTTAGAGTCTAAAAGCAAAAGAGCATATGCAAGCGAATTTGCACCTTGTGCGTCTAATGCTCTGTATTTTGAGCGGTTGTATGTGGCATCGGCAAGAAGATTGTGACCGTTTATATCGGTTATATCCTGACCGCAGGCCGAGAGAGCAAATGCAACACGCTGCAAATCCGTAGCCTTAACGCTTGCTAAATCTTTTTTATAAAATTCCTCAACAGTGTTTTTTAATGCGGAAATACTTTTTTCGTTTCTGCAATCAACTCCGTATTGAGCAAGAGCTATGTAATACCAATCTGAAGAAGTCTTTCCTGCACCGTTGCTTAATGCGGTTAACATTTCCCCTGTTGAGTCTACGTTTAAAGATTTACATTTATATGAAATTACACCCTCGACGGACATTTTCACGCCGTCGGGGGTATTAATCTCTGAGCAAAAGGCAGTAAAAGGCACAGTTATAGCATATAAAAATACTAATAAAACTGTTAAAATCCTTTTACTCATTTCTCTCACCACTACTTATTTTACTTTAACTTTAAGTTTCAGCTTAATGCTCTTATTAGTTTTAACTGTAATAACAGCCGTACCCTTTTTATTAGCCTTAACCTTTCCGGATTTAGAAACCTTTGCAACCTTTTTATTGGACGAAGTATAAGTTTGTTTACCTGATTTACCTGTGATTTTAATTTTAAAAGTCTGTCCTTTTTTAAGCTTAATGCTTTTTTTATTAAGCTTAGGATTCTTAACAGTAATTGTAACCTTAGCTGTTACTCCGTTATTCTTCACGGAAATTGTAGCCTTACCTTTTTTATTCGCCTTTATTTTACCGTTAGAATCTACTGTAGCCACTGATTTTTTATTAGAGATAAATGAAGTTTTTCCTTTCGGGTTAGTGACATTAGCTTTTACCGTTGTCGTCTGATTAACATAAATCTCAGTTTTAGCAACAGTTGCAGTAACTGTTGTTTTTGCAACAGATGAAGGCTCGGTTGTTATAGGCGCTGTTGTCTCAGTTTCTGAGGGAGCGGTTGAATCAGATGAAGTATTGTTTTTTATTTCAAATGAAAAAGACTCACGGCAAACCGCCGGTGCACCTGAGGCTGATTTTTTATCAATGCTACCGTTAACAGTACCGCTGAAATCACTTATACTAAAGTTGATAACACCTTTTTCATCGGTAATATATTCTGAAATTTTATTTCCATCAGTTAAATTTACGGTTGCACCCGTTATCGGAACCCACTCAGATACGGGAATCCATTCACCGTTTTCGTCCTCAATCCATTGCGTATCATAGCTTGAAACTTTGATTACACCTTCGTTAACCTTACTTAAATCTGCAACAGGAATCTGGCTTGGATAGTCGGCGTAATAAAGCACAACCACATCGCCCGGGGTAAGCTTATAGTCACCGATTCCAACGGAAGGAACTTCATCGTTGACAGAATAGTTCCAACCATCCCATCCACCAAAGCTTGAAGTAATTTCGCCGTTGACCTCAGTTATGAAATTATCCTCAATACCGACAATTGAAATATCCTCGTTATTTTTGTCAATAGACATAAGGACATCGGCAACTGTGGTATCGTCAGCAATCTCTATCTCACCTGTAAATAAATTCTTTTCGATACCCTCAATACGAACGGATATCCTATCACCTTCTGCACTTACAGCCACCGTAAATAAGGAAGCAAGAAGCAAGGCTGAAAGTAAAATTGCGACTATTCTTTTCATCAAAAAACCTCCTTAAAATGAAAAATACCCTTAAAATAAGGGCATCGCAAATAAGCCTTTCGGCAATTTGTACTGTATCTCCATATGCCCAAGAACAGTTTACATACGAGTACGGCAGGTCTCCCGACTTATAGTCATATATTACAAAGCGTCTTCCCAAAAAATTCAGTGACATAGTGCTTTCTTTAGACTAAATACGGTAATGGCTGTTGTGACGGACTCTGACCGTCTTCCCTATTAATTCTTGCGAAACCGTACAAGTGATATTTAGTTATAGGGATATTCTAGCATAATTATTCGGGTAATGCAATAGGTGAATAGTTTTGGATATATTTTTGATTACCCCACGCAAAAACAAAGACGGACAAAAGCCCGTCTTCTTTTTTGGCTGAGCTGGCGGACGTTTCATATTATAAAAATTTCCATCTCGCTTGTTTGGGTGTGTAGCGAAGCTAACACATTCATCAACGCTCCTCGCTAAAATCGT
>JAFLSL010000252.1 GCA_022510985.1 Ruminococcus sp.
ATTTATTTAGTTTAACCTTTAATTCAAACATAATGCGGTTATGCAATAATAATTAATTATTAATAGAGCAGAACACTTATCCTCACTATCAAATGCACGGTCTGATGTGAATAATAAAAAAGCGTAGGAAATTTAATTCCTACGCTTTTTATTTTTTATAAATTATTATTTGAGATAAGCTGTTGTGCCGCCGATTTGACCTGAGATAGGTGTAAATCCTGTGCCGCAGCATACATAAACTCTCATATTTGCTTTTCCGATATTGCTTACGGAAAGTGTTCCGTCTGTAACATTCTGAACATCACCTGTAACGGCGTCGATATACTTACCGTTAGGAATGTTCTTAAATGTTGCACTGCCGCTGATAGCTACACAAGCAAGAGAATCAACATTTTCGTCAGCGTTTGTATAACGTCTGATATACGCCATATTACCGCTTACGTAGTTGCTGTCTACTGTGTACTGTCCCTTTTGAAGAGCAGGGATTGCACGACGGATAGCATTGAGCTTCATAAGCTGCTGACAAAGAGGCGATTCAAGAGTTTCTTTAACTTTACCGTTTGCTGTATAATTACTGAAGTCATTAGCAGAAACTGTACCCTCTAGGTAGTCACCATAATAAGCACGACCCGAATCAGCAAGAGTAATATTTAAGCCATTATCAATTCTTACGCCTTTCTGGAACTCTACCTCTGAGCCATAGTAAATGCAAGGGATACCGCGGAAAGTAAACATAAGATTCATATTCTCTGCCCATGCCTGTGTACCGCCTGAATATCTGTCATAAGTACCGGGACCATAGTCATGAGAATCTACATACATTACATTCCAAGTAGAATCGTTGTAATATTTATCACCAGATTTTGCAATACTGAACGCTCCGGATGCATTTCCGAAATTCCAATGCATAGGGAAGTCAATTACGTTCATACCGGAGGCCTGATCATAATCCGGTTCATGGTATTGTGTGCCATTTAACAATGCATTATTACTTGTTGGCTGTTCACTGGGATTAAAATTATCTATCCAATGGTCAAGAGTTAAATTCGTATTCTGCTCAATCGCATCAATAGAACTACCCATATTCCATTTTTTCATATAAGAGTCATCGGGCTCATCCCAAGTGTAGAAACAAGCTGATTCACTTGCCATTCCTCTATACCAAACATCAGTATGTCTGGTACAAGCTTCGCCAAACATATAGAAGCCCGGTCCGCCTGCAGCATTCAACTGATCATTAAACAAAGTGTTCATAGACAAACGGGAAATATGTCTTAGCGTATCTACACGGAAAGCGTCAACTCCTCTGTCGATATATTGACTGTAAATATCAACAAGCTTTTCACATACTTCAGTATTTTCTGTGTTAAGATCAACGCAGTCACCTGCAATCTGAGAGTACTGTGTAGCATAATCATCCCAGTTAAAATTTCTCCAATAGCCATTATGATAATAGTTATTTCTGTTATACTTATCTGAATAAGAAAGCTTTTCGGGTTGCTGTTTATCATATTCAACACCCTTTTTGAAACTTTCGTATTCACTTGCAGGATAATTACTTTTTGAAGGATCAATTCCTTTAATTATCTTCATTCTTTGGGCATGCTGAATATCTCCGTTCTGTGCATAATAATCAGCCGCAGATTTGAGTCCGTATTCGCTTAACAACCTCTCGTTAGGAATCATAGACTTTTCAATACTTGCTAAATCTTTTACTGAATCATACACCTTATCGAAAAGCGGTTCAAATGTTGCTTCTCCGAAGTTACCTGTATGCTGTAATACAACGTCCTGTATAATCTTCATACCCTTTGCGTGAACTGCTTCAATTAGATCATCAAAGGTAAAGTCATCACTTTCATAACGTACATCTACAGTTGAAAAGTCAAATGCATGATATCCGTGATAATCATAACCCGAACCGTTTGTTACAACAGGAGTTATCCAAATAGCAGAGAAGCCCATAGCCTTTATGTAGTCAAGCTTCTCAGCTAAGCCCTTAAAGTCGCCTCGCCAAGCCGGGTCAGTGTCAGGATTATTAGCCTTTGCATCATCCCAACAATGAACGTTGTTACCTTTATCTCCGTCATAAAAACGAGTTGTGATTACGAAGTAGATACTTTCTTCGCGGAAATCAACATCATCAGGATTATCAACATTAT
Source organism: Ruminococcus sp. (assembly GCA_022510985.1). GTDB lineage: Bacteria > Bacillota > Clostridia > Oscillospirales > Acutalibacteraceae > Ruminococcoides. Next base: position 2,163 of record JAFLSL010000252.1, read on the forward strand.
CAGGATTTGATGAACGCCAAACTCTGTTGTTGTACAGCCACCATTCGCCTGAGTTTCGTGTCAGTTCTGGGGTGAGCTGTTTGCCGTCCTTGTCAGTGAAGAGCATATTAACCTTTGTAACATTAGAAAAGGTGTATGTGTACCAATCCTCTCCCTGAGTAGCGTCCTTAGTCATTTTTGCACCGGGATAGGTGGTTTCAATATTCTTTGGAAGTGAGTTCCAATAGTAG
>JAFLSL010000253.1 GCA_022510985.1 Ruminococcus sp.
ACGGAAGAAAGCATGTTCCTGTATACGTTACAGAGGATATGGTTGGACATAAGCTTGGTGAGTTCGCACCGACAAGAACATTCAGAGGCCACGCAGGCTCAAAGACATCTAAGTAATCGAAAGGAGAATAATTATGGAAGCAACAGCAAAAGCAACTTACGTCCGTATCTCTCCTCGAAAGGTGCAGATTGTTCTTGATCTTATAAGAAATCAGCCTGCTGACAAGGCTATGGCTATTCTTCAGTACACACCAAAGGCTGCTTGCGAGCCTGTTATGAAGGTTCTCAAATCAGCAATGGCTAACGCTGAGAACAACTACAATATGGACGTATCAAGATTAGTAGTAAGCTACTGCAACGCAACTGCAGGTCCTACTCTTAAGAGAATTCAGGCAAGAGCACAGGGCAGAGCTTACAGAATCAATAAGAGAACATCACACATCACCATTACCGTTAAGGAAATGGAAGACTAAGCGAGGAGGTAAAGTTAAATGGGACAGAAATGTAATCCAACCGGTTTAAGAATCGGTGTTATCAAGAACTGGGACTCTCGCTGGTATGCAAAGAAGGGTGAATTCGGTGAGACACTTGTAGAAGATTATAACCTTCGTAAGTATCTCCTTGACTCCCTCTACGGTGCAGGTGTTCCAAAGGTAGAAATTGAAAGAGATGCTAAGAGAGTAAGAATCAACATTCACTGTGCTAAGCCGGGTATGGTTATCGGTAAGCAGGGTGCTGAGATTGAAAAGCTCAAGGCTATCTGTGCAAAGAAGTTAGGCAAGGACGCTAACGAGGTATTCATCAATATCATCGAGATTAAGCAGCCTGACCTCAACGCAACACTCGTTGCACAGAGCATTGCTCAGCAGCTTGAAAGACGTGTATCTTTCAGAAGAGCTGTTAAGGGCGCAATCAGAAATACAATGAGACTTGGTGCTCGCGGTATTAAGATTATGGTTTCAGGCAGAATCGGCGGTGCCGAAATCGCTCGTTCAGAAACCTACAAGGAGGGTACAATTCCTCTTCAGACACTTCGTGCTGACATCGACTACGGCTTTGCAGAGGCTAAGACAACCTACGGCAGAATCGGTGTTAAGACCTGGATCTACCAGGGCGAAGTTCTTCATGAATCCCGTAATAAGAAGAGGTCAAATCGTAAGGAAGGGGGAAGAAGATAATGCTTTTACCTAAGCGTGTAAAACACAGAAAGCAGCACAGAGGTCGTATGACTGGTGTGGCTTCAAGAGGTAATAAGGTAACATACGGTCAATATGGTCTTCAGAGTACTGAGCCGGCATGGATCACAGCAGCACAGATTGAGGCTGCCCGTATCGCAATGACACGTTACACAAAGCGTGGCGGTAAAGTATGGATCAAAATTTTCCCTGATAAGCCTATTACAGCAAGACCTGCCGACACCCGTATGGGTAAAGGTAAGGGTAACGTTGACTACTGGGTAGCAGTAGTTAAGCCTGGCAGAGTTATGTTTGAGCTCGCAGGCGTTGACGAGGCAACAGCTCGTGAAGCTATGCGTCTCGCAGCAAACAAGCTTCCTGTAAAGTGTAAGTTTGTTAAGAAAGAAGAAGAGGGAGGCGAGCAGTAATGAAAGCATCAGAAATCAGAGCTCTTTCAGCAGATCAGAGAGCAGCAAAGCTTAAGGCTCTTAAAGAAGAGCTTTTCAATCTTCATTTTCAGCAGGCTATCAATCAGCTCGACAACCCTATGAGAATTAAAGCAGTCAAGAAAGATATCGCTCGCATCAAAACTGTTGAGAGAGAAATCGAACTTGAAAATGCTAATTCTTAAGAAGGAGGTAACTAAACAATGGAAAGAAACCTCAGAAAGACAAGAGTAGGTATTGTAAGCAGTGATAAGATGGACAAAACTGTTGTTGTTACAATCAAGGATAAGGTTCGTCATCCGCTTTACAATAAGATTGTTAACCGTACTGTAAAGTACAAGGCACACGACGAGAACAACGAATGCGGTATCGGTGATAAGGTTCTTATTATGGAATGTCGCCCATACAGCAAGGATAAGAGATGGCGTGTGGTTGAAATCGTAGAGAAAGCTAAATAATCGTTACGATTTACAGCTTTTGATAATTTAGTCATTAAAATAATAACTGCAACTTAGCAAAGTGTTATTTTGCAGTACGAAGGAGGAAAATGCTGTGATACAACAAGAAAGTCGTCTTAAAGTAGCAGACAACACAGGTGCTAAAGAGCTTCTTTGCATCAGAGTACTCGGCGGTTCAGGCAGAAGATATGCCAACATCGGCGATGTAATCATTGCAAGTGTTAAGAAGGCAGCTCCTGGTGGCGTAGTTAAAAAGGGCGAAGTTGTTAAAGCAGTCATCGTTCGTACAACTAAAGGTGTACGTCGTGACG
>JAFLSL010000254.1 GCA_022510985.1 Ruminococcus sp.
CATAATCGCCGTAAACACAGATTAACTCGCCTTCTTCTATTGCAAGCTTTACACGTTCGGCAGCTTTGTCCATATCCTTTATCTCAAACGGACTGTCCAAATCACTTTCGTTAAAAAGAAAATTATTGATATCATCTTCGCTGACAATTCCGTGAATATCAAGTAATGTTGCTATAATAGGCGGAAGATTAAAACGCTCGGAAATGGTCTTTGCATTTTCTCTATTAAATTTTGCGATTGACCATTTTTTCATAACTTAATCCAAAACCTTTCAGTTATAATCCATTAATTTTTCCGCATGAGCCAGGGCGGTATCGGTTACATTTACTCCATCGAGAATACGGGCAAGCTCGCTTAATCGCCCGTTATAATCAAGGAGCTTTATATCGGTATATGTTCTATTATCTTTTACATTTTTTGAAATTAAAAAGTGGCTGTCAGCTAAGGCAGCAATTTGTGCCTGATGAGTTACGCAAATAACCTGACGTGACTTTGAAACCTCTTTTAGTTTCATTCCGACTTTTTGTGCGGCTGAGCCTGAAACGCCTGTGTCAACCTCGTCAAAAATCAGAGTATCTATCAAATCTGTTGACGCTAAGACGGTTTTTATGGCGAGCATCATTCTTGAAAGCTCACCGCCTGAGGCAATTTTAGCTACAGGCTTTGGTTCTTCTCCGGGGTTTGCGGAAATTAGTATTTCCATATCATCCTGACCGATATCGGAAAGCCCGCCTTGAGTCTGGGACACAATAATTTCTACACCGGGCATATTTAAAAATGACATTTCCGCTTTAACTTTTTTCTCAAAATCTCTTGCGGTATTTTTTCTTATCTCGGAAAGCTTATCGGCTAAAGCCTTAGCTCTTAGCCTGCTGTTTTCACATTTTTCCTTTAGCTCGCTTACATTCTCGTCAAACTTCAAAAGCTGTTGTAGTTCGGAATTTGCATTATCAAGGAATTCGAGCATTTCTTCCTCGGTGTTGCCGTATTTTCTGGAAAGCTTATTTAACAAATCAAGGCGTTCTTCTATTTCTTCAAGTCTGTAGGGGTTTTCTTCTATTTCATCAATTGCATTTGAAATTTCATTACCGACATCCTGAAGTTCATAATAAAGGTCGTTTGCTCTGTTAAAAAGCTCTGTTAACTGAGGATTTAGGTCACTTGCTTTGCCCAATGAAGTTACAGCATCATCGAGATTATCTATAACTCCCGAGGTATTATTTCCCTCAAATTTATTTTTGGCACTGCGTAGAGCAGAAGTAACCTTTTCGACATTCATTAAAATATGTCTTTCTTCACCTAAGCTCTGAATCTCGCCTATCTTGATATCTGCGTTTTCAAGCTCCTCGACCTGATAAGAAAGGACATCTATTCTCTGTTCTCTGTTTGTTTCACTTTTTATGAAGTCGTTAAGCTGTTTTTTTAGCTTGCGGTATTCTTTATAAGCAGACTGATATTCCTCAATGAGCTTTTCGTCATCTGCGAGATTATCTATATATTTTATGTGGGTTTCGGGTGAAAAAAGCTCGTAGCTTTCGTGTTGACCGTGGATATTCACGAGATTAAGTCCCAGCTCTCTGAGGAAGGATACATTTGCGGGTCTGCCGTTAATTCGACAAGTGTTTTTTCCCGAAAGCGAAAGAGTTCTGCTGATAATCAGCTCATCTTCCTCTAAATCATAGCCGTTTTCGGAAAGCTTTGCCTTAACAATATCGTTAACATCAGAGAAGGTTGCAAAAACTGTTGCGGACTCGGCACCGTTTCTGATAATATCACGGCTTGTACGCTGACCTAAAATAGCGTTAATTGCGTCGATAACAATACTTTTACCCGCACCTGTTTCGCCTGTCAGGACATTAAGACCCGAGTATAACTCAATATTCGATTTTTCAATTACAGCGATATTTTCGATAAAGAGTGAATTAAGCATACTATATCCTTTATAAATATTTCTTTAAATCAATTACAAGCTTTGAGGCGTAGTCATTATCATTGCAGACAATAAAAATTGTATCGTCACCTGCAATTGTGCCTATAAGTCCGTCAAAATCCATACTGTCGATTGACGCACAAAGGGCATTAGCCATACCGGCTAAAGTTTTAATAACAACCATATTCTGAGCCGATTTAACCATAATTACCGAGTTATTAAAAAAGCCCTGGATATTGTTTTGCAACTCTGTAGCAGATTTTGTTATTGACGTATAGTGATACTTTCCATCAGAGGAAAGAGATTTTAAAAGTCTAAGCTCCTTAATATCTCTTGAAACGGTAGCTTGCGTTACGTTGAATCCGTTTTCGCGAAGGCGGTTTAAAAGCTCCTCCTGGGTTTCTACGGGATATTCATTTATAATATCAAGAATCATTGCGTGTCGTCGTGTTTTCATC
>JAFLSL010000255.1 GCA_022510985.1 Ruminococcus sp.
GTTGTTGTTACAGGTCTTGAGATGTTCAGAAAGACTCTTGACTATGCTGAGGCAGGCGACAACGTTGGTGCTCTTCTCCGTGGTGTTCAGAGAACAGAGATTGAAAGAGGTCAGGTACTTGCTAAGCCCGGTTCTATCAATCCTCATACAAAGTTCCGTGGCCAGGTTTACGTTCTTACTAAGGACGAGGGCGGCCGTCACACACCTTTCTTCAACAACTATCGTCCTCAGTTCTATTTCAGAACAACTGACGTAACAGGTACAATCTCACTTCCTGAGGGAACAGAGATGTGTATGCCTGGTGATAACGTAGAGATGGATGTTGAGCTTATCACTCCTATCGCTATCGAAGTTGGTCTCCGTTTCGCTATCCGTGAGGGTGGTAGAACAGTAGGCTCAGGTGCTGTTATCGCTATTAACGAATAATTTAATTATTCACATAAAAAAGGGATTGCTTCGGCAATCCCTTTTATTTTTTAAGTGTCTACATCATCACTTTCAGTTCCTATCTTGATTTCATTCCTAACGTATATACCACTATCAAACTTTGGATAGAAAGGATAGATTCTGCTGTAGACTTTTATTTTATAGCAACATTTCAGCAAGAGTTAATTATTCATTATTAATTATTAATTGCTCATTACTCATATCCCAAACCTTTATTCCGCTATCTCGCTTTGGATAGAGAGGATAAGTTATGCGATTAGTTAAATTCGCAATGTGTAAAATTAATGAACAATTCCTAATTCGAAATGCGTAATTTTTTTTATAAAATCGGTCTTTTAAGACTGATGATTTAAAATCCAATCAGTTAATTCTCTTAGTTCAAATCTTCCATCGGCAATCTCCAAAATAATTGAATACAGTTCTTTTTGAGTATAGGATAGCTCTATCCTATTTAATTCGAGCAGAATTAACATTGAGTGAGTACCTATCCTTTTATTACCGTCTACAAAAGGATGATTTTTTATAATTCCATAGCCAAGTCGAGCAGCCTTTTGCTGAATAGTAGGGAAAAGCTCTTCACCATCAAAACGCTGATAAGGAGCATTTATAGCTGATTCCAGCAATCCCTCATCACGCACTCCTTGTGAGCCACCTGTTTCATCGATGAGTTGCTCGTGCAGTTTTAGAATTTGGTGTTTACTGAGCGTAATCATTTTGCAAGAACCTCATAGGCTTCTTTGTTTTTTGCAATAAGCCTTTTTGAGATAGCCATAACATCCTCATCAGACGCAAGTTGTTCATCCTCAGCCTGACTGAATTCAATTATAAGATAGCGTGGAACATTATTTTTTAGAATTACTGCGGAACCATTTTCGTCCACAAGACGAGCTACCTTTGAAAAATTTTGGTTTGCGTCAGTAATAGAAACAAGTGATTTTGTATTAACGTTCATATGATATCCTCCTTTTGTATATTATACGTAAAATAGGATAAATATATCCTAAATCAATTATATATAAGAGTAGATAAAATGTCAACATCTATCTATATCTAATATGACACAAAAAAGCAGACATAACCTTTTCGGTTATGTCTGCTTTTGATTTAACAAAATTCAATTACAAATTTCGAATTGGACATTGCAAATTGTTACTTTACCGTAATCCTGCATTTAAGCTTTATACCGTTAGTATTAACGGTGATATTAGCTTTGCCTTTCTTCTTAGCGGTAACCTTGCCCTTGCTATTTACTTTAGCAACCTTTTTGTTGCTTGAAGTAAACTTAGCTTTGCCGACTTTGCCTGTAATTTTAATCGTAAAGGTCTTGCCTTTTTTGAGCGTCTTTTTGCTAGTGTTAAGCTTTGGGTTTTTAACGGTAACTTTAAATGTCTTAGATACGCCGTTGTTAGTTACTGTAATTGTAGCAGTACCCTTCTTAACGCCTGTAACCTTACCTGTGGAAGAAACTTTCGCAACCTTTGAATTGCTTGATTTATATGTAGTCTTGCCCTTGCCGTTTTTAACGGTTGTTTTAATCTGAGCAGTACCCTTTACATAAATTGTCGCAGATAGTTTTGCAAGGCTGACTGTTGTTTTTGCAGGTGGTTTCGGAGCTATGCCTATGCTGATAAACTCAAATCCGTTATCTTTGGCATATTTCTCCGCTTCTGCTCCACTGTAGCCGTAAATGGTAAAATTATCTACTTTTTTGTGTTTGTCATCATAATAATATCCAAAGGCTTTATCACCTATATATGTGGCGTTATAATGAATTGTTACGTTTTCAATATTATTACAATTGTAGAAAGAACAGAAGCCTATTTTCTTAACGGCATCAGGAATTTGAATATCCTTTAATGCTGTGCATCCGCCAAATGCTTTTTGTCCTATCGAGGTTACTGTATCAGGAATGATAACCTCTTCTA
>JAFLSL010000256.1 GCA_022510985.1 Ruminococcus sp.
AGAATAGGAGAATACTGTCATACAGGTCAGGCTGTCTGCCTTTCTTCGCAGACCTCGTGTGCCGAAATGACCTTGCGTGTGTTGGGCGTAGGACCTCAGGACGAGGTTATTCTTCCCGCATACACCTACACCGCAACCGCGTCGGTAGTTTATCACGTCGGAGCAAAGCCCGTTATGATTGACTGCAAGCCCGGCACCTTTGAAATGGACTACGACAAAATGGAAGCGGCGATAAACGAACACACAAAGGTTATCATCCCCGTTGATTTAGCGGGCATTGTGTGTGATTACGACAGAATTTACGAGGCTGTCCGCAATCAACGCGATAAATTCCGCCCAAAGGGAAAAATTCAGGAGCTTATCGGACGCGTTGTAATTATGTCCGACGCAGCTCACGCGTTCGGAGCACGTTGGCACGGAAAAATGTGCGGTGAAATCGCCGACTTTACAAACTTCAGTTTCCACGCTGTTAAAAATATGACCACCGCAGAGGGCGGTGCGGCAGTTCACAGACTTCGCGGAAGAATTGACGAAGAAAAAATGTACAAGCAGTATATGCTTTGGTCGCTGCACGGTCAGACAAGAGACGCACTCGACAAAAACAACTCAGCATCCTGGGAATATGACGTTGTAAGCACACAGTACAAATGTAATATGCCCGACATTTTAGCGGCAGTCGGACTTGCACAGCTCGACAGATACGAGGGTATTTTAGACCGCCGTCACGAGCTTATTAAACGCTACGACGAGGCTTTCAGAGAGCTTGACGTTCAGCTTTTAAATCATTCAGACGAAAACCACAGAAGTTCAGGTCACCTATACTTTGTACGTTTTCTCGGCAAGGACGCGGAATTTAGAAACGAATTTTACAATCGTATGGCTGAAAACGGCGTTATGTGTAATGTCCACTTCAAGCCGCTGCCGATGCTTTCGGCATACAAAAACAAGGGCTTTGATATTAAGGATTATCCTTATGCTTATAATATGCACAAAAACCAGCTCACACTTCCGATGAATTCAACTCTTTCGGATGATGACGCACAGTATGTTATTGATACCTTTAAAAAGGTATACGACAGTATGATGTGATTTTTTGCAGGAGTTAAGATTTGAGAAACTTATTTGAAAAAAAGATTAACTTAATATTAATTGTCTTGTTAATTGCGGCGGTGTTTGCGATAGGCGTTATTGTATTTGTAAACAACCAAAAAGCTGAAAACGCTGAAAACGAAACGGAGGTCACCGTTTATGTCACAGAGGCGGTGACCAAACCCGTAGAAACCGAGCCGTTAACCGAACTGCCGATTGAGTCCTCGATAGTTACGCTCGAGTAGTCGGACAAGTTTTCATAATAGTTAAATAAAACGGGAAGATAGATTGATAAACTCAACCTCTCTTCCCGATTTTAATATGATTTTTCGGAGGATTTATGTTCAGACCTATTAAAGAAAGCGACAGAGAGCTTTATTTAAAATATGTTGATATTTTTTATCACACAGACGCAGTAAACTCGCCCGTGCCAAAGGAAAACTACACGGCTACCTTCAACGAGCTTATGCGTTCGGACGATTACTTAAAATGCTATATTTTTGAATGGGAAGGAAAACCCTGCGGATTTTCGCTTTTGTCGAAAACTTTTTCGCAGGAGGCAGGCGGATTTTCCGTTACCATCGAGGAAATTTATATCGACGAAGAATACAGAGGCAGAGGACTTGCAACCGAATTTTTTGAATTTTTAAAGCGTGAAAGCTCTGCCATGCGTCTTAGAATTGAGGTTGAAGATTATAACGAGGGTGCAAAACGCCTTTACGAGCGAATGGGCTTTGAGCTTCTCCCTTACCTTCAGATGGTTATCGACAAACAACGAAAGTAAAAGTTGCCTCTGCAAAACAGAGGCAACTTTTTTGTGATAGACCTATTAAATAACCTTCACCTTTAATTTAATTGTTTTTACTCCGTTTATCTTCACCTTAACGGTAGTTGTACCCTTTGCAAGTCCTTTGATTTTGAGGGTTGAGGCGGTTGGCGAGGACACAATCTTTGCCTTCTTTGAGCTTTTGTAGACGTTATTGATTTCGCCGACCTTGCCGATAATAGGGAACTTTCCGATTTTACCTTTTTTCACCCTGGCACATAGATTTTTTTGACTACCCTTACTGTTGTCAAAGTCAAATGTATTTCCGTATTTGTCCTTTACCTTGATATCAGGCAAATTTTTCTCAAAAATCTGTGACATATTGCCTATTTTAATCTTGCACTTTATTTCTTTTCCTTTTGCGGTTTTAATCGTTAGCTTTGCGTTACCCGTCTGAAGGCACTGTAGTTTTCCGCCGGAAGCAACTCGCACGATTTT
>JAFLSL010000257.1 GCA_022510985.1 Ruminococcus sp.
CATTGCCTTTAACTGTTTATGTACCCATTTTGCACATTTTTCGGTATCCTTTGCTTTGTAGACGTATGAATACACATACACCCCGAATTCGATACCGTTTTCTGCACATTTTTTTATATTTTCTTTAAATCGAACGTCAAGATGTCCGCCTGAGTTGTCGTACCAACCAACTCGTACAAATGCAAACTCGACATCAGCCTTCTTAATCTTGTTCATATTCAGACTACTGTTCCATTTTGAAACATCTATGCCGTAGTGAAAATCATAATTCTTTTTTATTGACGATAAAGTGACGGCTTCTGTAGGAATTACACTGAAAATCATCAAAATAATCATCAGGAATGTTATCGTTAAATTTTTTATATTTTTCATTTTTCATACCCTTCATCAAAAAACTAATTTTAATTATACATCAAAATCCATTAGTTTACAACAGGATAGCCAAAATACCAATTATTTTCAGTATAAATTTGCATTTTGATATTTTTTGTTATATAATATTAGTGGTGAAATATATGTTTACATTTACAATTGAAAATTGCGAATTTTTAAATGATTTTTATAAGGAACTTAAACTATACGTAAAAACTCTTTACGGCTTTACGGCAAAAATTCTTATTAACCCAACTCTTATGGAAGAATACAAAGAGCAGGAAAAACTAACGCTGATTCTTTTAAATAAAAGTATTTATCAAAATATTTTTAATATGATGGCTCAGCTTGATAACAATATGGTATTTTCATCGCTTTCCTGCCTCGAAAACGCTTTGTATAATATAAGATTGTTTAATGTGCTTAAAAACAACCGCAATAATCTCTATAAATATATGACAGACGAAAACTTTGACCTTAAAAAATGCGAGGAAGTTTTAGACAAAAACACTGATATTAAGGACAAAAACGAATTCTCTGTCAAAGATTTTTACAAAGAAGTTAAAAACACAAACAGATTTGATGATATAAAATCCATTATGCCATTGCAAATTCATGACGGAAACCTTTATATGGGACTTTCCAACGGCAATGAGCTAAGCGATAAGCTTCAGGATAAAATCCGAGGTTATTTAATCTCAATGTACAGAGCGTTAAGTGCCCATAATCAGCTTTTCTTTAATGGCGGAATTGACAAAGACGTTGAAGAACTTGAGGGCAGAATTTACAGAAAGTTTATGGAATACATTAAACTTTACGTTTGATGTAGAGTTTTTCCGTTTTGCATAGCGATATGTTCGGCGGAAATTTCCTTATAAAGCTCGTAAGAATTATAATTACGATTTGTTTCTGTCAAAACAGCTTTAAGCTCAACAGTACACCTTTTCTTTCTGAGCATAGATAAAAAAATATTGAGAGTATCATCGCTTAATCCTGCGATAAAGAGCATTTCACTTCTAAAATCCTCTCCCTCACCAATTGAACTGTCGTCAGATAAATTTAATAGAAAACAAAGTTTATAGCCGTAGTCTTCTTTTTTTACATCATTATAGCTTATATTAAGCTTTCGGCAGATATTTTTAATGTTAATTGATTTTTTAGTATCGATATTGTAAAGCAAAATTTGCTGCATATAATCACCGTCAATATTATAAAAAATATTGAAATTTATGTCAAATTAAATATGAACCATTATAATTCTTTAAACGAATATTATATTAAAAAATACGGAAAAAAGGTATATAAGCTTTCTATAAACGGCGGAATGACTTGTCCGAACCGTGACGGTAAAATTGATACAAGAGGCTGTATATTTTGCAGTAAAGGCGGTTCAGGCGAGTTTTCCAGCGAGTTCGATTCAGATATTATTAAACAGCTTGAAAACGCTAAGAAACGAGTAAAAAGCAAAACAAAGGATAATTTGTTTATCGCTTACTTTCAGCCTTTCTCAAACACCTATGCAAATGTTAAATATCTTAGAGAAATTTTCTACAAAGCTATCAGGCCTGATTATATAGTAGGTCTTTCTATTGCTACAAGACCTGACTGTTTGGACACTGAGGTTATAAAACTGTTATCTGAGATAAATAAGATTAAGCCTGTAACTGTTGAGTTGGGACTTCAGACTATCCACGAAAAAACGGCAAAGTACATTCGCCGAGGTTATGAGCTTAGTGTTTACGATAATGCTGTAGAAAAATTGCATAACATCGGAATTGAAGTTGTTACTCACGTTATAATCGGACTTCCGTTTGAAAGTGAAGAAATGATACTTGATACAGTAAAATATGTTGGTAATCGCACAGATGGAATAAAATTACAGCTATTACATATTATAAAAGATACAGATTTAGAAAAAGAATTCTTAGATAAGAAATTCGAGGTTTTATCCCTTGAAAAATATACTGATATTATC
>JAFLSL010000258.1 GCA_022510985.1 Ruminococcus sp.
TTATCGAAAAGAAAAAGAAAGAAATTCTAAGAGCCTCAAAGCTTTCGAGCAGCAAGATTACTGTATTCGGACGCGTAAAAAGCATTAACAGTATTTACCGAAAAACATTTTTGAAGGGTAAAACCATAGACGAGGTATATGATGTTTTTGCTCTTCGAATTATTCTTGACGATATAAAGGATTGTTACAATCTTTTAGGCGTAATCCACGATTTATATACCCCTATTCCGAGAAGATTTAAGGATTATATTTCAACTCCAAAGCCTAATATGTATCAGTCGCTGCACACAACCGTAATTGACCGTGACGGAATTCCATTTGAGGTTCAGATTAGAACATGGGAAATGCACCAAACCGCTGAAAACGGAATCGCGGCTCATTGGAAATATAAGCTTGGCTTTACCCGCATTGTCAATAACAAAAAGGCACGCGAGCTTGACGATAATATAAACCGCATAAAGGATATTTTAGCGGCTCAGATTGATACCGATGACTCAACCGATATCATAAGAAATATCCGAAACGACTTTGACCAGAACGAGGTTTATGTATTTTCACCCAAGGGAGATGTTTTCAATCTTCCGAAAGGCTCTACAGTAATCGATCTTGCATATCTTATCCATACCGAAGTCGGCAATCATATGGTAGGTGCTAAGGTTGACCACCGTATTGTTTCGATTGATTATGAGCTAAACACAGGTGAAATTTGTGAAATTTTAACCCAAAAGGATAGTCATCCACGACGTGATTGGCTTGAAATCTGCAAAACTTCATCTGCACGCTCAAAAATCCGCCAGTGGTTTAAGCGTGAAAAACGTGACGAGAATATCATCGAAGGCAAAATAATGCTTGAAAGAGAGCTTAAGCGTAGTAATATTTCTCTTTCCGATGAAGAGCTTGAACAGCTTTTGCAGTTTATGCTTAAGAAGAACAAGTTTAATACCGTTGAGGATTTATACGCTTCAGTCGGCTACGGCGGAATTCAGCTATGGAAGGTTATGCCCCGAATTAAAGAGGAGTATAACACAAAGTTCAAAACCGTAGAGTTAGAGCCGGTAATAGTAAAAACAACACCCCCTAAACGCAGACACGCTAACTCCGGCGTTGTTGTCGAGGGAATGGAGGACTGTTTAATAAAATTCTCTAAGTGTTGTAATCCTCTTCCGGGCGACGATATTATCGGTTATATAACAAGAGGCTACGGAGTATCTGTTCATAAATGCTCATGCACAAATATTCCAAGCGATTTATCAGCAGTTGAAGAGCCGGAGCGTTATGTTAATGTCTATTGGGAAAACGAAATTCACGAGAATTTCCGTTCAACTTTGGAGATTATTTCAACAGACCGCACAGGACTTCTTGCCGACGTTACAATTGCTCTTTCGTCAATGCGAATTTTTATCCATAACCTGAACTCTCGTCATATTGAGAACGGCAGGGCAATGGTAACAGCGACAATTGACGTTGTAAACAGAGAACACCTCGATACAGTAATAAAAAGATTACAGTCAATCAGGGATATTATTTCAATAAAAAGGTTTTAATTTATGAGAGTTGTATTACAGCGTGTAAGCGAATGCAGTGTCGAAATTGAGGGAAAAACTGTTTCCTCTATAAAAGACGGCTTTCTGCTTTTACTCGGAATTAAAAACGGGGACGAAAAGTCAGACGCTATAAAGCTTGCCAAAAAAATCTCGGGACTTCGTATATTTACTGATGAAAACGATAAAATGAATCTTTCTCTTTCGGATGTCAGCGGTTCTGTTATAGTTGTATCTAATTTTACTCTATATGCAGACTGTTCTCACGGAAGACGACCGAGCTTTATCAACGCCGCACGCCCCGAAATTTCAAATCCTTTGTATGAATTTTTCTGCGACGAGCTTAGAAACAACGGGGTAGAGGATGTTCAAACAGGCGAGTTCGGAGCAGATATGAAGGTCAAGCTTCTAAACGATGGTCCCGTAACCCTCGTTATTGATTCGGAGGACCTAAAATGATAGATATTAAAGTCTTTAACGTCACAATGATTATGACTAATTGCTATCTTCTGACCGATAAGGATACGGGCGATATGGCAGTTGTCGATCCGGGTGACAAAAGCGAGCGTCTTATAAGCGAGATAAATAATTCAAACGGCACCTTGAAATACGTTGTTCTTACTCACGGACACTATGACCATATCGGCTTTGCAAAACAGCTCAGTGAGCTTTATAACGCAAAGATAGTCTGCGGTAAATATACTGATGAGTTTTTGAACGATAATATTCTCAACCACAGTGCTTTCCACGATGATATTGAAGATATCAAGCCTTTTAAAGGCGATATTCTTC
>JAFLSL010000259.1 GCA_022510985.1 Ruminococcus sp.
GAACCTTTTGAAATAATACCGCAGAAAAGCTCCTTATACTTCCCGTCCATTAAAAGAAGATATAAAACCTCGTTTGTTCTGCCGATAAACTTCGGGCGGAAATATTCGCAAAGTTTGCTGGTGTCTATCCGCTTAGAATTATAGTCGGTTCTATCCATATTATATATTCTGGAAAAATCGGGTATCAGTTTTAAAAGTGCGATAGTATTATCGGATAAACCAAAGTTTTTCAGCTGAACTATAGGAGCGTCAAACACGGCAGATATTGAGCCGAAATGGTCAATAAGCTTATGGGCGAGCGGATTTGTATCGCGTTGAGGAAAAGCGTAGAAAAGGAGAAGCTCGAGTGCCTGATGGTGGTTAAAATTGTCTATACCCTCGCTAAGGTATAAATTACGCAAGCGTTGTCTGTGTCCTTTATGGACATTATTATCTGCCATATTCTACACCTCCCTAAACTCATATTTAAAAAATTTTATTTTACGCCGTACTGCTCGTAATAACTGTCGATAGCTGCTTTAAGCTTATCGTAAATAATAACTTTTCCGTTGTATTCTTTGTTATAAAGGTGCTCAACAACTTCTGCCATAGTTACAATAGCTGTGGTTTTAAGTCCGTAGTTCTCTTCGATTTCCGAAAGAGCGGACTTTTCACCCTGACCTCTTTCCATACGGTCAACAGAAACTACAAGACCTATGGGATTAACGTCGCCCTGAGCTTTAATAATCGGTAAAGTTTCCTGAATTGAGGTGCCTGCGGTTGTTACGTCCTCAATAATAACAACCTTATCGCCGTCTGTTATCGGACTTCCGAGAAGTATTCCCTTATCGCCGTGGTCTTTAACTTCTTTGCGGTTTGAGCAGTATTTAATATCTTTTCCGAATTTGTCTGCGATTGCGATTGAGGCAGTTACAGAAAGCGGAATACCCTTATACGCAGGTCCGAAAAGAACGTCAAAATCAAGTCCGAACTTATTATTAATAGCCTCGGCATAATATTCGCCGAGCTTTTTAAGCTGTGAGCCGGTGCGATAGAAACCTGTGTTTACGAAAAAGGGAGTTTTTCGTCCGCTTTTTGTTACAAAATCTCCGAATTTGAGAACCTGACAATCTACCATAAATTCAATAAATTCCTGCTTATACTTTTCCATAGCAATACCTCCGTATAGAACATAGTTTTACATTTTCACCTATAAAATATATCACAATATATTGTGCATTGTAAATAAATAAAACACAACTGTAATCTAACTTTCTAAATTAGAATTAACTGTTACAAAGTTAATGCCCGAGGACGTTTCCTCGGGCATAATATTAGATAAATCTTATAATTTCTGAAACTTCTTTACGTTTCGGAGTCATAGGCTCATCGTCGGGATAACCTAGTGCAATTAAAGCAGAAACCTTCTCTGTATTGGGAAGATTTATAAGCTCTGCTACCTTATCCTCATCGAAAATTCCCATTATAAGGGTGCCAAGTCCGTTATCAAACGCTGAAAGGCAAAATATCTCAGCGGAAATTCCCGCGTCAAACGACTGCCAATGCTCGCCTTTAGTAGTGGTATAAGAACCGTCTGTATTAAAGCCTGAAATTTTATCGACTGTGGAAAGCACAACTAAAACAGGAGCGTTCTTTATTATGTTTTTGTTCTTCTCAAAACCGCAGGTTGCCTCATCAGCAATCTTAGCCTTTAGGGTCTCGTCAGTCACGATATTATATCTTGCGGTTTGAGAGTTCTTCCATGTTGGGGCAAAACGTGCAGTATCAATTACTTTTTCAATTAGCTTAGTATCGACTTTATCGATTTTATACTTTCTTATACTTCTTCTGCCTTTTAGTCCGTCATTCAGGTTCATATTATATTACCTTTCGTCCTAATTTCTGTCTATTCTTTGCCGTTCCAGCAATAGGTGCAAAGCTTGCAGGGAGAAATTCCCACCGAGTCAATCATATCATCAAGCCTATGATAGCAGAGTGAAGTGAAGTTGAGCTGTTTTTCAATTTCACTAACCATTTCTGCGTAATTACGGCTGTCAGGATTAGCATAATCTGACAAAATCTCTTTGCTAACATTTGGACCTTCCCGATCTTGAATAATACGACGTGTTATAAGATCTAATTCGGAACTGGAACGAGAAAAATTCAGATACTTACATCCGAACAAAAGCGGAGGACATGCCGGTCTTATATGAACCTCTTTGGCACCGCTCTTGTACAGAAACTCTGTTGTTTCACGCATTTGGGTACCGCGGACAATCGAATCGTCAATCAAAAGCAGCTTTTTATTGCGAATGAGAGAATCCACAGGAATGAGCTTCATTTTGG
>JAFLSL010000026.1 GCA_022510985.1 Ruminococcus sp.
TATCCCAATATTCTGTATGTTTGGTCGCTAATCTTTTAGCACCTAATAATGTAGGACAACTACCATAATATACTACCTCATACTGTCCACCGATAACACAATAATTTGCTTTTTTCATTTTAAAAACTCCTTTTCTTTGAGAGGTTATCTCTCTTAACCGTCTAAATTATACCACCTATTCGGTGGTATGTCAATACGTTTTAATAACTTTTATTTCAAAACAACCTCATAAAATAGGGGATAACGATGGGGGATAATACCTATTTATTGATTTTCATTAGCAAGCGGATTAGATTCAAGTGCAGATTTAACTTGTTCATTCGCAATATGAGTATAAATTTGAGTTGTAGCAAGATTATTGTGACCCAACACTTCTTGTAACGTTCGTATGTCTACACCATTACTGTGCATTAAAGTGGCTGCGGTATGTCGGAGTTTATGCGGAGAATAACCCTGTCCGCCAAGTCCGATTTTCTCCATATTGCTCTCAACCATATGTCTTACTGTATTAGTGGAGATACGATTGAGCAAGCGGCTGACAAAAAATGCGTCTTTATCTTTCAATCCGTCAACAGGTCTGACCGCTTTATATTCTTCAATTGCCTGTATACAAGCTTTATTGAGGTACAGTATACGTTCTTTGTTGCCTTTACCGTGAATTAATATTGTGTTGTCAGGTCTTATGTCTTTATAGTTTAGTCCTACAAGCTCAGAAATGCGTATACCACAGTTTAAAAACAATACAAGAATACACATATCTCTTTCTTTAAAATCGCCGTCAACGGCTTTTAAAAGGTCAAGAGCCTGTTCCAATGTTAAGTATTTTGGGAGTTTTTTCGGCTTTTTGGGACTACCGATTTGTACGGCCGGATCAACCTCAATAAGCTTTGCGTGAAAATATAAATATTCAAAATATTGTTTTATAGCTGAAAGATGATTGCCCCTTGTTGAATTGGCGGTTTTATGTACTGACGAGCTATAGTATAGGTAGCTTAAAATATCCTCAGAAGTTACGCTTTTAATTAATTCCTCGTCGATTAAAGCTAATGTCTTATAGTCTGAGCTTTCTTCCTGAATATATCCTTTATAATGTAGGATATATAAAAAGAATTGCTTTAATGAATAATAATATGACCTTACTGTATTTGCTTCTTTGCCACGGATTGTCCGAATATAATGAAAAAAGTTCTTAAGGATGAAAGGACATACATCAAACTCATATTCGTATGAAGATTTAGTCATATCAACTACCTTCTTTCCTTTATTTTAATCTCCCCTGAATTGTAGATAATTTACATTATATACAATTAGAAATGTATTTTTTTAAAGGGCAGAAAAACTCTGCCCCACTATTATGAATGCTTATTGCGTAATTACCGTATTATTCATCTTTTCCTTTTCCAATAAGTTCAATGCCTATGAACATTGTTACCACAGGCGGAATCAAATAAATAATATAGTTTCCCGCTTCTTTTGGTTCTGTCAAAAGAAAAAATAAAATAATTCCGGCAACAATAAACCACATAATAATACCTATAATCGTAACAACATTAAAATATCTTTTCATAACAAATATCCTTTCATATTCTCACAGTTAAATCGAATTCAGAGGCTTTACATCCTTTTAAATACCAGCCCAAATCGTCAGAATATTCAATGCGAGCAAGCTCCCACTTCGGCTGAGATATTTCATCGGAAATTAATACCTCGATTTCATCTCCGCAGTTTAAGCCTCCGTAGGTTGTTTCATCATCAAAATAAATGTCAAGCTTATTAATTCTAGTATTAAAAAATAATGTTCCTTCTCTCATAATTACGTTCCTTCATTCATCATTTCATTAACATTAACAATATGGCAATTTGATATTTCAATTGTTTTCATTTTGAAATTATCACCGGGTGTTTCATTAAGTTCAAGGGAGCTGCTGTCAAAATCTATATCACTATAGACTTTAATATCACATAGATATTTCTCTTTTTCTTTCTTTATATCTACTACCCTCCCCCGATAGTAGTTACCCTTTTCAAAATAAATAACATCATTATTGACATACGTTTTCTTTAGTTGTGCAAGAGTTAATTTAGGCTCTTGCATTTTCTTTTCCTCATACATATTCACATATCTGTAATAGGCTGTCTTTTTTATTTCCAAAATGTTCATAGCCTTCACGGCTGTCATTTCTTTGTTTTTCCACTGTAAATATATAAGAGTAAAGTTTGTAGGATAGCCTTTAAATGGACGTCCAAGGTGCTTTCCTCTCTTTTTAGCAGCTGCTATACCTTCTGA
Organism: Ruminococcus sp.; assembly: GCA_022510985.1. Lineage (GTDB taxonomy): Bacteria > Bacillota > Clostridia > Oscillospirales > Acutalibacteraceae > Ruminococcoides. Next base: position 2,288 of record JAFLSL010000026.1, read on the forward strand.
TTGCCTTTGTCTTATAGTCAATCTTTCTTGTTCAGCTAAAGAGGTATATACTTCCATTATTATATTATTAATCATATCCTGCACCCATTTTTGTTCATCAGGAAAATCAACCATTGTTGTGGGTATGTCAATGATTTTTATTTTAACACCCTTATCGTTCCAATAGGCAAATTCGCGAAGAATATCATTTTTGTTACGACCGAGCCTGTCAATAGACTTAATTACAAGGGTATCACCATCTCGTAAGCCCATAGCACTTTTAAAGGATTGATAACCTTCACGCTCAAAATCTTTACCCGAAGCCTTATCAACAATAATACAATCTTCGTCAATACCAGCTTTTTTTAAAGCGTCTATCTGTCTGTCTAAATTCTGCTCTTTTGATGATACTCTTGCGTAACCGTATAATCTACCTTTAGCCATTTTGTACTCCTTTAAAATGGATTAACTTGCAAAACGTATAGCTTCTTGAACGGCCAGTCTGTCACATCTTTCATTATCGGGGTTACCCGAATGACCTCTAACCCATATCGGCTCGACTTCGTGCGTATCGCATAACTCTAAAAGCAAATCCCATAAATCACTATTAAGAGTTTTTTCCGTTTTATTACGCATCCAATTATTCGACTGCCATTTTCTCGCCCAGCCACGAGTAAGAGCGTTTATAATGTATTGACTATCGCTGTATAAAGTCACTTTACAAGGCTCTTTTAATAATGAAAGTGCGTTAACGACAGCCATAAGCTCCATACGATTATTTGTTGTTTGTGCAACACCGCCCGATATTTCCTTTTCAACGTTGTTATATCTCAGTATTGCACCCCAACCACCGGGACCGGGATTACCTTTGCAAGCTCCGTCTGTATATATTTCAACGTATTTCATTTTATATCATTCCTTAATTAAAATCAACACAAAGCTATGTTTTACATATATCTTATCTTTCATTTGCTCCTATTCTACATTTGCAGTACACGCAACATTTAATGATTTATCAGGAGCCTCTTTGTAATACTTTTGTATATAGTGTTTTTCACGTTCAAGAATATTTTCGTTTTTAGGAACTATCTCTATAACCTCAAACTGATAGTCTAAGATGTCTTTAATAGGGAATCTATCTGTTTTTAAATGTTGTCCCCAACGAAACACAGGTGCATATACAGTTTGTCCGATATAAAATTCACCTGTTGACTTTTTTGTTATCTTATATATGTACCCCGATGTATCCTCTGTAAACATATCTTTCTTAATGAAAAACTCTTGTTCATCATCAGGTTTTAAATATTCTTGCTCGTTTTTTTCATAAACTTGTTTGCACTTATGAGAACAAAATCGCTTTTCAGAATACTTCTTAATATTATAAAATTTATATTTTATCTCATAGTCATCAAAACATATTGGTTTTCCATAGTAGTTTTCAATTTTCGCCCCACAGCAATCGCAAGTGAAAGTTACTTTATTAAAATATCTCTCTAAGTTATAACAATGTTCGCCAATTATAATACAATACAAATCGCCAGCTTCTAATTTTTTGCTATAACGAAATGATATCTTTTCGCCGTATTCACTTCTAATTATTTCTTTAAAATGGTCTCTGCTATCACAAATTAAACAGTCCGTAAGTAATTCTATATTTTGAGATTTACTTGTCGAAGAATACAATCCGAACTCTCTGTCAAGCTCAGCGTTCTTTTTAGCTGTTTCTTCATCGGCAACTTCATAAATACGATATAATACTTCAAGCAAGATTTCCACGCTCCCAATATCAGTTTGGTTTATCCATTTCTTTTCTCAGACTATCCTTAATGTAATAATCCACCCTTTTGGAGTGCAAAAGACGTTCTACTCTCATTCCGAATTCTTTCCAATTAATATCTGAATGATGATAGTTGAGTTTACCTACCTTCCATAAATCAACGTAATCCGCAAGGTCTATAAAATCAATAACATCTTGCGAATTTATAACAGGCTCAGCGGAAACCCACGTTTTAATTCCGTTTTCATATGCTGTCCTTAAAGCGAGCAGTCTATCGTGAATAGTTCCTGCACATAATTCTTCTTTGGGTACATAAGTTTCATCAGAAGAATAACCATTATAGCCTGCGAAAGTAATTCCAAACCAATCGTTTTCGTCAAGAAAATCAAAATCTCGTAAAGCATCTTTACCGTTCTTTGTCAGAATTTGAACGTGATTACCACTCTCTTTAAGAATTTTAATAATTTCTCTTGTAGGAGTGGTATCATATCCCGACGGGTACGGATCGCAGGTAAAGCATAAATGTATAAGCTTGTCTGTTATACCTTCTCGTTCAATCTGCTTTCGAGTTTCCTCTACAATATTCTTGCGTGGCTCTACACAAGAATGAAATTCCTCTCTATTTCTATGTAATACGTTCGGAGCAAAGCAGTAAAAACATCTATGCGGACACCCGGTGTAAATGTTTAATGCTAAGTCGCCGTATTCTTTAGCCTTTCCTTTTGGTTTATATATCGGTTTCATATTTTACCTCCTATACACTACTATGATAACCCAAAAAAATACCCACAATAATCATTAATATAGGTGCATACAAGAGTTTAAAGTGCGGAGTTTCTTTAGGTTGTGTTAAAAGAAATAGTATAATAATCCCGATACTAATGAGCAAAGCAATAATACCTATAATCGTAAAAATATTGAAATATTTTTTCATAACATACTCCTTTTTTATACTTGTTTTCTATGTTTTAAATTATCCCTATTAGCCGAGCGAAACATCATTTTAATTCCCCTCCAATTCTTCAACATAGCACCACGACTGAGGCGGTCTTTTTATATGTCTTTCGCCCTCGATAGAGCATTGATAGCACATATCGCTATCGTTTTTAAATAAATGAGGACATTTGTGACATTTATTTGTTATTCTTTCTTTTTCCCATTCAGAGCAAACATTATAAAACTCACTTAATTCTATCGGCTTGTCGTAGATTTTGAGGTCGGAGATGTGCCAACCAAGAACATCTTTTCCATTACTGTACTTTTCAACTTCATCACAAGTTAGACAAGCTGACTCGATTGCCTTTTGATGAAATAAAGGATATCCAGCGAATATCGTAGGGTGAGAAAGTACGGCATAAATTTTATCGCAAACAAACTCGCCAATTACTTTCTGCTGATAAAGACCTAATTTTTTAAGGATTTTATAAACCCAATTGTCTTTACTTTGATATATGTAAACTTTAAACGGCGTATCTATTTTAGGACGCGTCTTGCGGATTTCAACAGTCTTTTTACCGCTCGCTATAAGCTCGCAGTATTGAGGCTTTAAACTTAACAACACAGCTTTCATTTTTTACACTCCTTTTTCTTCTTGATAAAACGAGCAATACTTTTTTGCCGAGCATTTATCACATTCACTTAATTCGGCAAACTCACAACAGAAGTCGCAGTTTTTCACAAGGAAAAGTCTATCTTTAGGATTATCCCATTCCATTTCCGTTCTTCCTTTATATTGCGAATCTGCTATAGGTAAACGTCGAGCTTCAATATCTATGTATTTTGCACCATCACAAGCCTCAGTTGACTTTGCTAATGATTTTGCCTTATTCCTATTTTCTGCAAATACAACTGTTTTTAAAAATTCGTCTTTTATTCCTACGAGCCACGCTTTCATTTATTTTTTCCTCCTTAATCTTTTTTAGATTGAATAGACGTATAAATTTTACGCAACGTCTATGTTCGTTTTAATTACAGGAATATCTCTAGGTTGTTTTACTCTTTCCTCAATTAATATCCTACTAAATTTATTTTTTATTGTATCTAATAAGCTATTAAAATATTTATCAAGATGCGGTGGAGTCCACGGATCGCTCCTGCAAAGAAAAACTGCGTCAAACTGTGTGCTTTCTATTTCAGCGAAATCATAGCGTAAGTGCATTTTCTTTACGTCTTCATCCGTAAATCCATACATTTCAGTAGAAATCTCTCTTCCTATCCACCGAGCTTTTGCAATAATGCTCTTGTCTATTAAATGTTTTATCCAATTACCGCAATCGAGCTTTTTATTTTTGCTTATAATATCGTGATGAAGGTCAACGTTAATTAGCGAAACCTTCCTATCATTACAATGTTTGAGTATGAAGTCGTGTGCGTGAACGTGACTATTTGCAATCATCACGGGTATTCCCGGCTTTTGATTTGAAATTATGTCAATCATTGAAAAGAGCAGCGTTTTATCAATATTTATCTGTCGTAATAAATCGCCGTTTTCCATATACTTCACACCCCATACAATATCGCTCAACTCGGGGGCTAAATCTATACCGTCCGGGTAAGCGTATAATTGCCGTTGTGTTACGTTCTGAAAAAAATCAAAGTCTATGCTCAATACTTTAAATAATGTGTTTCTCATATTATTCTTCTCTTTACTCTTCTTTTTCTTTTAGACTAAATAGACGATATTTACAAATTTTATCTGTATTTCCCGTCATAGCATTTGCCCTAAGATATTGCTTTTTGAATTTATCCGATCGGTCAAGAGCGTTTAAAACAGAATTGATTACTTGTAACGGATGCTTTTTTATGTTTGCTCTATCGGCACATTCGTGAATTGCATCTAATTCTCCTGCCCAAATGTAATTAATATCTTTTTCATTCATAATATCAATCATATGGTCGGCAATTGTTTTGTGTTTCATATAATATCTCCGTTATATTCCTCAACACAATCTTCACATTCGTCCTCACAACAGATACCAGTGTATTCTCCAAAGTTTGAAGAATTTTCATTTGCACATATATCCAATCCGCCCATTGACTTCATATAAATACAGTCGATACATTTACCCATTGTTTTCACGCTCCTTTATTGATTATGTTCAAAAGTCGTACTGACTGCAATGACTTTCTGTTGGTATAATATCTCTGCTTAAAGGTTCATAGGTTTTGATAAACCTTTTCATTCTTTGAATAGGGTTGTACCATTCTGTATAATAAGCTGATTGACGGTTGTATTTATCTTCGGGGTAATAGTGAGCGTCCTGATATGGCATACAACTTTCGTCAAGATAAATATTTAATGTGTAATCAATTTCGCATACCAGGTCACGAATATTCCAATTTTCAGTTCTTTCGCTTAGCCTGTCACCAATGGTTAGGTACTCCCTGCAAATATCGTACATTATATTATTGTAAGTCTGTGTAGCTCTTTTAATCTGTTTGTCTGTCATAACTCAAACTCCTTTAATGCCTGTTCTTCTGTTAGAAATACTGTTTTTCCTATATCAGAAGGCTCAAATTCAATATCAGCAAGCATTTCATCATTTTCGTTGTCATAGCAATTCGCTTCAAAAATAATATGGCAAAACACCTTAGACGGAGGATTCCCGCCATGGTTGATATAAATTTGTTCTATTTTATATGCAAGCGGTCTACAGAACACATCACAATAAGCATAAACTGTATCTCCAATCTTACAAGGTAGGTCTAATAGTCGCCCATCATCAAACCCATAAATTACCTTTTGTAATTCTTCTGCTTGTTCATTATTTAATTTGTGTTGCTCCAAAATAGAAATAAGTATCTTTTTATCAATCATTGCTTTACTCTCCTTGAATTATATATATAAATGTAATGGTGGGATATATAGGGATTGAACCTATGACCTCTCGGTTATGAGCCGAGCGTTCTAACCAACTGAACTAATATCCCATATATAAATGAAAAGGGGTTGATTGATAAGCTCAACCCCTAAAAGCCTTTACAAACTTTACGTTTGTTTTTGATAATTATGTTCCACTCCTGCTAAATCGAGTATATTAATTAAAGCATCATACTCTCCGTCTACACATCCGCACAAATATAAATCATCAGAACGTTCTTCCTCTCCGTACAAGTATTCCTTATTCGTTTCAAGAACATCTTTTGCATAAGCAATGATTTCATTGAGTGTATCTGTTCTTGATTTTTCCATACTGCATCCTCCTTAACAAGCTTTTAAGAATAAACACCCTTTATTTTAGAAAATGGTTTTACATCCACCATATAAACAAATCTACGCCTGTTACAACATACACAAGTTTCCTTATCTCTTTGCGAGTTAAGAATAGAAAGTGCTTTTTTGTCTGTCTTTAATTTTTCAGCACACGGTCTGCAAATATTTTTAATATTCACGCTATTGCCTCCTCTAACATTAAAGTCTGATTTTCAACAGGTGAAGATAAAAAATAGTCTTTTCGTACTAAGACTTTTTCATATTCTTTTTCGCCCTGGAAACTATCTATTACCGCTTTTTCCTCGGAAGTCATATTAGTATATGTTTTCTTGCCATAGGACGGCGGTAACCAACCTTTACGTTGACAAGCATAAATGTTAAAACGATCAATAAGCTCCCGAACTCTATCAGAGTCGTAGAATTTAATATGACAGGTTCCCTTTTTATAAAAGGTAACAGAGAAAAACTTACATTTAATATTTTTGGTTATTCCTGCATTAAAGGCTGTGTCTAACGCATAGCTTAAATCTACATCTGCACACATCTGTCCGTCAAAATAATTCAATATTTTTTCGAGGTCAACAAGACCATCATAAGCCCTACGAAAATCAGGCTTTTTGGTATCGCCCTTCCAATAAGACGTTGTAAATCCGTCTACCGGAAGAATTACTTTATTGCCTATCTTGTGAGCCTTGTTAGTCTTCCAACCGTTGAAATAATGAATATTTTTACTTGTTTCGTCATACCAAGTGTATTCAGCGGTCATTCTATCAAACATAACAACAATTTCATCCTCGATACCTACCTTTATTTTGCTGTTAATCTCAGCAGATAAAGAGTAAATATTAAATTCAGAAAATTCGTAGTGTTGAAGTCTGTCAACCATACTATAGTATTTTTGCCGTAATTCCTTTGTGAGC
>JAFLSL010000260.1 GCA_022510985.1 Ruminococcus sp.
TAAAGCCCGCGACCGAGAAATATCTCGCTGAACCTGTGAAATTCAGGTGCCGACGGTACAGTCCGGATGGAAGAAGATGCAGTTATACTGTAATTTTACGCCTCGTTGCATTTGCAGCGAGGTTTTTTTACGACTTCCGATGACAGCCTCAAAAATTTTTTAGGAGGTCATTATTATGACAAAATCTGGCGAACGTATTAAAATGATATGTTCAATGGCAATGCTGACCGCGATTGCGGTAGCTTGCGACTTCTTTTTAAGAATTCCTAATATCGGCGGATTCTTAACCTATGAGCCAAAGGACGTTATCCTGACGATTGGAGCATTTATCTTTGGTCCGATTGCAGGACTTATTATGTCGTTTGCGGTGTGCCTTATTGAAATGGTTACAGTAAGCTCAACGGGAGCTATCGGTCTGATTATGAACTTTTTGCCCTCTGCGGTCTTTATCGGTGTAAGCTCGATTATTTACCACAGAAACAAAAAAATGTCGAGAGCGATTATCGGACTTGCTTTAGGCTCGGTTGCAATGGTTGCTGTAATGATTTTATGGAATTATATTGTGACCCCGATTTATATGGGAGTTCCAAGAGAGATGGTAGTAAATCTTTTAATTCCTCTGATTATTCCCTTTAACGCTATCAAGGCAGGGCTTAACAGTGCACTCGTTTTATTCCTTTATAAAGGCGTTGTAACTGCCTTGAGGAAATCTAAGCTTGTTTCCGAGAGGGAAGGCTTTATAAATGAAAACAAAAAGAACAATACGATTATTTTAATCAGTGTTTCGGCTTTTGCAGTGGTTACTTTAATTCTCGTTTTGCTTATTTTCTCGGGAATTTTATAGTGTTTTGACATATTTACAGCCACGGGGAGAATATAACCGAGAATTGTTCAAATATTGACAAAGTTTTCGTATAGTTATATAATAGTATCGTTCACAGAGTAGAGGCTTGTGCGTAAAGTGTCCTTTGAACGGGGAGTTGTCAAGGGAACGAAAGTTACGTTTATGTACTGCGGTGCAGGCTTCGCATCCCACTGTTACATTAAATGCGTGAGGGACTGCACTGTGCAGTCCCTTTTTATCTTTTATCTCAGCGTTTAGTGATCAGCGGATTTTTAAAAACGGAGGTAAAAATGTCAGTAAAAGAAAAAATTGTTAATTCTGTAAAAGAATTAAATGGTGTGTATTCGTTGGTCGCATTAGCAATGCTTTTAGCACTGAGAATAGTGGTCGGAATTTTTGCTAACGCAACATTGCCGATGTTCGGGAATATGCTTAAAATCAGCATAAATTTCCTTCCGATAGCTGTTGCGGCAATAATGTTCGGACCTATAGGTGCGGGACTTGTCGGAGGTTTGGGCGATGTGTTATCCTTTTTTATCTTTCCGACAGGCGGTGCATACTTTCCGGGCTTTACCTTAAACGGAATTCTAACGGGATTTATTTTAGGTATATTTCTTTATAAGAATAATGTTTCTGTTAAATCAGTTTTGATTTCATGGAGTATAAATGCCGTATTTATCGAGGTGCTTTTGTCGGGATATTGGCTGTATTTCATTTATAGTATGGGAAGAGAGGATACCTTCATAGTTTATCTTCTGACAAGAGCAGTCAGCGAGGCTATTAAATTCATACCTTCTGTATTGATTATTTTCGCAGTCGGAAAAGGTCTTACGAAAGCAATTAAAATTAGAAATTAAGATAAAAAATGTCGTAAAACGAGTAAGTTTTACGACATTTTTTATTCTTTTGCACTTTTTGAAAAATCAATATAAGCTAAGTCGTGAGCTATTACCTGCTCTTCCTTTGGCGGAGGGGTCATATAGTCTTCGCCAAAAGCAATTGCAAGATACTTTTTGTATCCGACCATAGTTTTAAATCTTTCGCCCTCAAAGGTGACTTCGGTTGTGCTTTTAAACAGCTCCTTTGGATACTCATTCCTCATTATCCTGGGACCTGCACAAAGCTCGCATATGTAATCACATTCCTCAAGCGGATATTTTGTCATCTGCTTTTCTGCAAATTTCCAGATTTTCTTTCTTATCTTATAGCTTCTGAAAATACCTAGAAGTATTTTGCTACCAATCGCCATAATGCCGCCGTGCTTTTCGGGGACAGTCTGTGCTCTGAAAAGAGAGTAGATTATGCACCAAAAAAATTGCAAGTATTTAAATCTTTTTTTAGACGGTCTTGGGTCAACGGGAAATATGTCAAACGCAACTCCGTGGGGGAGGTTTAAGTCTTTCTGATAGTTTTTTACAAGTAGATGGATCTATATTTACACCAGTTCTAGATTTTACACTATATACTATAATTGGTAAA
>JAFLSL010000261.1 GCA_022510985.1 Ruminococcus sp.
ATAAGCGGAACACCGCCGCGGTTGTAGTCAACATAGGTGTCGCCGTGAGCGTGGATAAGCTTTCCGGCATCTTCCTCAATATGAATTCTTAAAATTCTGATTCTTCTGCCGTTTGAAAGCTCGATATAACCATGCTCGCAAAGGGGTTTATCGTACTCGGAAATCTGATACGCTTTAGGAAGGTCGGGATAGCAGTAGTTTTTTCTATCCATTTTAGCAACCTCGGCAATCTCGCAGTTAGTAGCAAGACCTGCCATAATAGCGTACTTTACAACCTGACGGTTAAGCTTCGGGAGCGTGCCGGGAAGTCCGATACACACGGGACAGCAATGGGTATTAGGGTCACCGCCGAACTTAGTCGTACAGCTACAGAAAATTTTTGTATTTGTGGACAATTCAACGTGGGTTTCAAAACCGCTTACTAATTCGTATTTCACAGCTTTACACCCCACTTTGTTTCTTTAAAGTTTTCGCCCGCTGCTTTTTCATACGCATTAGCAGCGTTTAAGATAGTTGCCTCGCAGAATTTGTTGCCGATAAGCTGCATTCCTATCGGCATTCCCTTTGCGTTAAATCCACAGGGAATTGACACAGCCGGAAGTCCCGCAATATTTACGGGTACAGTGCAGATATCGGTGAGATAGGTTTCTACAGGATCAGAAACCGCACGTCCCATTTCAAACGCTGTCATCGGAACAGTCGGAGCAAGAATGAAATCGCACTTTGTAAACGCATCGTCAAAAGCCTTTACAATTGTACCTCTAAGATTCTGTGCTTTTTTATAATAAGCGTCATAATAACCTGCAGAAAGCACATAAGTACCGAGAAGAATTCTTCTCTTAACCTCTTCGCCAAAGCCCTCGCTTCTTGTACGGCACATCATATCGTGGGTTCCGTTGTAATGTTCAGCCTTAAATCCGTAACGAATTCCGTCGTAACGACCGAGGTTAGATGACGCCTCGGCACAGGCGATAATATAATAAACAGGAAGTGCGAATTTAAGTGCGGGCATATCGAAGTAAACAACCTCCGCACCTAAGCTTTCATAAACTTTAACTGCCTCTAAAAGCGACTGTTTAACGTCATCGCGGATACCCTCAAGATATTCTCTGGCGATTCCGATTTTCATTCCCTTGATATCGTTGTTAACGGTATCAAAGGTCTTGGCCCCTTTACGTCCCTGAGATGTGCTGTCCTTCGGGTCGTAGTCGGAAATTGCGTCATAAACGATTGACGCGTCCTCGACGGTTTTGGTGATAGGTCCGATTTGGTCAAGGCTTGACGCATACGCGATAAGTCCGTAACGTGAAACCGCACCGTAAGTAGGCTTTAATCCGACAATGCCGCAGAATGACGCGGGCTGGCGGATTGAGCCGCCCGTATCGGAACCTAAGCCGTAAGCGGCAATATTTCCGCCGACTGCACTCGCAACACCGCCTGAGGAACCGCCTGCACAATGGTTAGTGTTAAACGGGTTTGTTGCTCCGCCGAAGTAGGAAGTTTCGCAGGAAGAGCCCATTGCAAACTCGTCCATATTCGTTTTTCCGAGCAAAACTGCACCGTCATTTTCAAGCTTATCCCAAACGGTTGCGTTATAGATAGGCTTATAGCCTGTTAAAATCTTTGAACAGCAGGTGGTTTCGATACCCTTTGTTGAAAGGTTATCTTTTAAGGTCATCGGAACACCTTCTAAAAGTCCGATTTCCTCGCCGTTAGCGATTTTTTTATCCACCTTTTCAGCCTGAGAAAGAGCCGTATCGGCGGTCACATTAACATAAGCGTTAAGCTCGCCGTTTGCACTTTCTATTTCAGCTAAATATTTTTCGGTTAACTCCTTACACGAAATCTGCTTGGAAGAAAGCATATCGTGAATTTTTCTTATTTCTGACATACTATTCCTCCTTAGTTATGGTTTCGCACAAGGAAATGATCCTCCGCCTGCTCGGGAGCGTTCTTTAAAATCTCCTCGCAAGGAAGAGAAGGCACAACAACGTCCTCGCGGAATACATTTGAAAGATTATTTATATTGTCAAATTCTTCGCCTGAGTCGGGAGCGTTGTTTATAGCGTCGGCGAATTCAACAATTTCCTGCATTTGTTTTGTTAAATCGTCGAGATCTTCTTCTGCTACAAATAACTTTGAAAGAATTGCAATGTTCTCTACATCTTCTCTTGTTACCATATTATTCAGTCCTTTACACGGTTTTTACAATGCGTAAAATGATTACTAAATTATCTAAGCTTAATATGAACCTCTCTAAGCTGCATTTCGCTTACCTCACCAGGAGAGCCTAAAAGCACATCCTGAGCGTTGGAGTT